>NZ_JAXQGC010000032.1:4333-114201 GCF_034331125.1 Proteiniphilum sp. | reverse complement strand
ATTTCCCTTCTATTTCTTTGTCAATGGTTTGAGGGAAGTGCGAAACATGAGTAATTTATTAGATATCCAAAGTAATAATTATTCGAAACATTCACGTTTCAAAAGAAAATCATGTAAATTTGCAATTAGTTACACGTTAATTCAATTCTATTGTTTTTCAGCTTCGCCGTTATTCGCTTCGCGTTATTCAGCTACGCTGTTATTCGGCTTCACCGTTGTTTGCGCTTCGTGCGTAATTTTCAAACAACAATTGGACAACAACCGGATACGAATAACAGTTGGATAACAGCTGAACAACAATTGAACAACAACCGGATACGAATAACAATTGAATAATATATGAAGAAAAAACTGAGGAGATTTTTGCCGTTCATGTTGATAGGCATGATGTTTTTTTCCTGTAAACAGGGAGATACATTTAAAGTAACAGGGAATATCAGATCTGCGGAAGGAGATACTTTATATCTCGAACATCGTGGCTTGGCCGGTGTCAGCGTACTTGATTCAACGGTGTTGAAGAATGACGGGGCGTTTGCTTTCAAGCAATCGGCTCCTGAAAATCCGGAGTTTTATCAACTACGTATTGGGAGCCGGATTGCCGTTTTTGCTGTGGACTCTACGGAGACTCTCCATATCAGTGCCGATGCTTCAGATTGGTATAATTCGTTTGTTGTGGAAAATTCGCCCACCAATGACCAAATGAAAGAGGTGGATGCGCTTACCCGGGATGCAGCGCAGAAAATTGCCGGGCTGGAGGATCAACACAAATCCGGATCGATTGATGATATGGCATTTATTGAACAATTGGATACCACATTGCAGCAATATAAAACGGCAGTAACGAAGTTGATCCTGGGAAATCCGTCGGGTGCGACGGCCTATTATGCTGTTTTCCAGAAAATAAACGACTGGCTGATTTTTGATCCCTATAACAGGCAGGATTATGCGATGTTCGGTGCTGTGGCTACTTCATGGAATCGTTATTATCCTGATACCGAAAGGACAAAACACCTCTATGAGTTTACAATGAATGCCTTGAAGGCCAGAAGACAGCAGGAACAGCAAGCGAAACTGTTAGAAAATATACCTGTAGAAGAAGGAACGGGCTTGCCCGATATTGTCTTGTCGGAGGTGGATGGACGTAAAGTGGCGTTGTCTTCACTGAATGGAAAAGTAGTCTTGCTTGACTTTTCCGTGTATAGTGCCGACTTTTCTCCGAAGCACAATATGGATCTGAATAATCTGTATGGTCGCTACCAATCGAAGGGTTTTGAAATATATCAGGTATCGTTCGACTCGGATGAACATTTCTGGAAAACATCGGCTGCCAATCTCCCCTGGCTTACCGTCAGAGATCCAAGATCGGTCAACTCCACTTTATTGGCTACCTATAATGTGAGACAAATACCTACGGCCTTTCTTATTAATCGTGAGGGAGACATTATAGCCCGGATTGAAAACTACGATCAATTAGCCGGTGAACTGGATAAGGTGTTGTAAAACATACCTGAAAATTTTGTCTGATTGGAATAAAGCGTTATCTTTGTAAAAAGTATAAACATGGAAAAAAGGGGTTCCGGTCTTGGAGTAAAGGCCGGAATTCTTTTTCTTTACGTTGAGTTTAAAGTATAAAAAAAGAGAACTATGGCTGTAACGTATATGACCGAAGAAGGACTTCGGAAATTGAAAGAAGAATTGGTAGAATTAGAATCTGTGCAGAGACCTGAAATATCGCGCCAGATTGCTGAAGCAAGGGATAAGGGCGACCTGTCTGAAAATGCAGAATATGATGCGGCGAAAGAGGCGCAAGGGATGCTGGAAGCAAAAATCTCCCAGTTGAAGAATCTTATTGCAAATGCCCGTCTTATTGATGAGAGCGCCATTGGTACGGACGAAGTGCAGATTATGAACAAGGTCACAATCAAGAATCTCAAAACGAACAAGTTGATGACCTATATGCTCGTGTCGGAGAGTGAAGCTGATTTGAAAAACGGCAAAATTGCCGTCAATACCCCTATTGCCCAAGGTTTGATGGGTAAAAAAGTGGGTGATGTTGCCGAAATAAAAGTGCCGTCGGGTACCATGACGTTTGAGGTTGTTGAAATATCGGTTTGAATAGAACCAGGATTCAAGAACCAAGACTAGGGATAGTGGATTTTTGATTTTTCACTTTTAATTTTTCACTAAAAGATGACTATTTTTAGCAAAATTATCGTGGGTGAGATTCCTTCCTATAAGATTGCGGAAGACGACCGGTTTTATGCTTTTCTTGATATCCGCCCAATGTCGAAAGGACATACCTTGGTTGTTCCCAAGCAGGAGATTGATTATCTCTTCGATTTGGATGATTCTCTTTTGTCTGATATGGCAGTTTTTGCAAAAAAAGTGACAAAGGCGATAGAGAAAGCCATTCCCTGTAAAAGAGTGGGGATGATGGTAATCGGTTTGGAGGTTCCGCATGCGCATATTCATCTGATCCCTATCCAGAAAGAGGGTGACATGAGTCTTGCCAATCCTAAGTTACAACTTTCGCCACAGGAATTCGAAGAGATTGCTGAGAGAATTCGTAAGGCATTCTGATCAGAAATGTAAACTTACCCTAGAATATAAGATGAACTTCCCCCGGAGGTTCATCTTTTTAATTTCCGGGTCCACTATATCAGAAGAGAATCTCTATATTTTTCTGATACGGATACCTCTGACAAAGTGGCACTCTCCTTTTTCAAGGATAAGGTCAGCTCGGAAGCGTGTGGGGAGAATATTTTGTTGCAGGTTGGGCAGGTTGATCTCTTCCCATACCTCATTGGCAAATTTCAACAAATTTTTTTCCGAATAGGAGGCATATCTGTGGAAATAGGAATTGGGATCCTGAAAAGCCGTTTGTTGTAGTTTTTTAAACCGTTCGATATACCATTCACGCAAATCTTTCTCGCTTGCATCAACATATACAGAGAAATCGAAAAAGTCGGATACAAAGACTCTTCTCCGCATCTTTTTACCGGGCGATACCTGTAATACATTGATACCTTCCACGATAAGGATATCAGGTCGTTCTATGATTTGCATCTGACCCTGCATCACATCGTAATAAAGATGCGAATAGACGGGAACTTCGAATGTGTCACGTCCCGATTTTACGCTGGCAAGAAATGCCAGCAATTGTTTGGCATCATAACTCTCGGGAAATCCTTTTTTATTCAGTAGGCCGCGCCTTTCCAACTCTTCGTTGGGGTAGAGGAAGCCGTCGGTAGTAATCAGTTCCACTTTCGGTTGCTCCGGAGTCATGGAAAGCAGTTTCTGTAACACCCGGGCAGTGGTACTCTTGCCTACAGCCACACTTCCGGCTATACCAATAATATAAGGAATTGGTTTGCTTGTATTGGAGAAAAACTGGTCCCGTTCGTTGTGCAGATTGCGATAGTGGGTAAGATGGATCTGTAGCAGCCGGATCATGGGGATATAGATATCTTCCACTTCGTCGAGGGTGAGCGGCTCATTGAGTGCTTGCAATTTAGTCAGATCGATATCGGAAACAGGAAACATGGGATGCTCTTCCAATTTGCTCCACTCCTCACGGGTGAAAGCACGAAAAGGAGAGAAAGTCACCTCGTATGCTTTGTTCATTGCACAATTTTTTGTTGCAAAGATAAAGTAAAAACCGGTAAACCGTATGGTTTACCGGTTTTTTACTTGGTCCATGATTAGAGTGCCTAAGTAGAAAGGTGGTTAGGTGCCTGAGTGTGAATTACAATCCCAAAACCTCAATCCAAAGCCCGAAATCACAGTTAATCCTGGATCTTGAATCTTGAATCTGAAATCAGATCATTTCGAAACTTCTTTTCACGAAGTTGCTCAATGCTTCCCCTTTGAGCATTCCATTAGAAAGGAGGGCCAGGTCGACCATCTGCTTTAACCGCTTGTCGGATGTAACTTGTGCAATGAGCGCTTCTTTATCCTTCTGTTCGCTCTCATTGATCAGTTCTTTGACGAACGGATGCTGTACATTCAGCACGATCTGGTATGTATCAGGCATTTCACCATAGAAAGCCATCTGTTGTTGCATGGCTGCCATCTCTTTCATCCTTCTTGAGAATTCGTTTTGAGTGATTTGAATCGGCCGGGAAGTTTCTCCAAAGGCTTTGAAATCGACACTGAATTCTGTTTTTTCCATTGTCGGGAGTTGTGATTTCACCGCTTCCGACACATTCTCTTTCTGCTGGTCGGTCAATTCCACTTTTGTTTCTTCTTCCTTCTCAATGATATGTTCGATGGTATCGCTATCCACTCTCACAAAGCGGGTCTTTTCCGATTTCTGTTCCAGAAGTCCCATCCAGTGGGTATCGAGTTGTCCGTCCATCAGAAGCACATCGTAACCCTTCTCTTTCGCTGCCTCGATGTGGCTGTATTGCTCCTGTCTGTCGTTTGCATAGAGATAGACAAGGTTCCCATTCTTGTCGGTTTGGGCCGATTCGATTAGCGTTTTGTATTCTTCTGAAGTGAAATATTTGCCCTCCATATTTTTCAACAAGGCAAATTTGAGAGCTCTGTCACAGAATTTTTCGTCGGAAAGCATTCCGTATTCAATAAACAATTTCAGGCTGTCCCACTTCTCTTCATACCGGGTACGTTCTTTCTTGAACAGTTCTTCCAGCTTATCAGCCACTTTTTTGGTAATGTGGTTTGATATCTTTTTTACGTTCTGGTCGCTTTGCAGGTAAGAGCGGGAGACATTCAAAGGAATATCGGGTGAATCGATTACACCATGTAGCAGTGTAAGGAATTCGGGCACAATGCCTTCTACCGAATCGGTCACGAAAACCTGATTGCTGTACAGTTGTATCTTATTACGTTGCAGATCCAGATTATTCTTTATTTTTGGAAAATAGAGGATACCGGTGAGGTGGAACGGGTAATCCACGTTCAGATGGATCCAGAACATAGGCTCGTCGGTCAGGGAAAGAGGATATAACTCCCGGTAGAATTTCAGGTAATCTTCTTCTTTTAAGCCTGCCGGTTTCTGTCGCCATAGAGGATTAGTATCATTGACTACATTGTCCTCTCCGGTATCTACATATTTACCTTCTTTCCACTCCTGTTTTTTTCCGAAAACGACCGGTACGGCGAGGAATCTACAATATTTTTTGAGTAACGATTCAATCTTGTTCTTTTCCAGAAACTCCTTATTGTCATCGTCTATATGGAGAATGATGTCAGTACCCCGGTCATTTTTGGCAGTCTCTTCCATTGTGAACTCGGGAGTTCCGTCGCATGACCATTTTACGGCCTGTGCATCTTCTTTATAGGATTTGGTTACGATCTCAACCTTTTTAGAGACCATGAATGAGGAATAAAAACCCAATCCGAAATGGCCGATGATGGCATTTGCGTTCTCCTTGTATTTATCCAGAAAATCATTGGCAGAAGAGAGCGCTATCTGATTGATATATTTGTCCACCTCTTCGGCGGTCATCCCGATACCACGGTCGGATACGGTAAGCGTTTTATTTTTCTTGTCAATGGAGATATGTACCGATAGATCTCCCAACTCACCTTTAAAATCGCCGACGTCGGCTAAGGTCTTCATTTTCTGTGTAGCATCTACTGCGTTCGACACGATCTCACGGATGAAAATCTCATGATCACTGTAGAGAAACTTTTTAATAATGGGGAAAATGTTGTCAGTCGTTACCCCTATCTGTCCTTTTTGTATCATATATGTTTAATTACAAATTACTAATTACAAATTATCAATTACCCATTTTCAAGAGCAAATAGTATGCCATAAAGCCCGATTGGCAGGATCGGGGAATTGGAATTTTTCTTTCTTTCCCGATAATTAACCAGTTGTGTTAAACCGGAGGATTAACATATGGAATATTTGCTTGTCATCTGAAAAAATTATTTAGAATTGGTCTAAAAAAATCCACGGCTTTAAATCTATTGTAATCATTTATTCAATGATTTAAGACATAAATTTTTTTTATCAGTTATCGAGGGTTTTAAGTATGTTTTTTTTGATGTTTATTTGTCTGTTTATCAGTATATTTTTAGTGATTCTGTATTTGTTAACACTAATTAATCGTTTTTGGGTGTATAAAGGGAGTAGTTTTTAAATATATCTCTTTATATTTGCAAGGACAACGATCATTTAACACAACTAAAGCACATCGCTTATGAAAACAAAGATTTCTTTCGAAAAACAGCTATTGGGGCTGCAGGATAACATGTTCAACTTCGCATTGACATTGACAGCCGACCGGGAAGAAGCTAAAGATCTGTTGCAGGAAACAACTCTTCGTGTACTGGATAACAAGGAAAAATATTATGAGAATGTCAATTTTAAAGGATGGGTTTTCACCATCATGCATAATATTTTCGTGAATAATTATCGTAAGATCGTCAGGAGCCAGACTATCATTGACAAGACAGAGAATCTGTATCATCTGAATTTACCGCAGGATTCCGGTTTTGACACGCCTGACGGAGCTTATACGATCAAAGAGATCAACAAGGCAATCAATAGTTTTACCGATGAATATAAGGTACCTTTCTCAATGCACGTTTCAGGATATAAATATGAAGAGATAGCAAAACATCTTGGATTACCGATCGGTACTGTAAAGAGCAGGATATTTTTTGCCAGAAAGCGGCTTCAGGAGTTACTCAAGGATTTTAGATTTTATTCTGAATAATTGGAAGAATAAAGAGTAAAGAACAAAGACCCCTTTTTGCACAAAGGGGTTTTTTTATGGGTAGCTAGGATATTTCGGGATGACAGACTATATTTGTATCCCAATTGAGAAAAAGACAGGTTAGATTATGGAGATTGTTTGGTTATTGGTTTCGCTGGTTATTTTGTATTTTAGTGCGGAGGGTTTGGTTTCCGGAGCGTCATCGTTGGCAAAACGTATCGGTATCAGTCCGTTGATAATCGGGCTGACCATTGTTTCAGTAGGTACCAGTGCGCCGGAATTGGTAGTGAGTGTGAAGGCTGCTATGAGCGGGCAAAGCGCACTCTCTATGGGCAATGTGCTGGGGTCGAATTTTTTTAATATAGGACTTATTCTTGGACTGGCAGCCATGATTTACCCGTTGGCGGTAAAGAGGCAGTTGCTGAAACTGGATGTGCCGGTGATGATATTGACAACGTTGTTGTTTTTTCTGTTTTTTCTTGATTCCATAATTTCGAAGATTGAGGCCTTCATCTTTATTGTGATGCTTGTCTCTTATACGGTATATCTTTTGATTTCTTCAAAAAAGAAAAATATAAAAACACAGGATAGCGATAGCGAAAAAGAGATACGTTTGGAGGAAGAGATACGTTTAAATAAACACTGGACGTTGGATATTTTATTGATTGGAGTGGGATTGCTGGGTTTGGTATATGGTTCCGACCTGCTGGTTGAGAACGCGGTAATTATTGCAGCGCGGCTGGGAATGTCGGAAGCAATGATAGGGCTTACTATTGTGGCGGCAGGCACTAGTATGCCGGAGTTAGCTACTTCAGTGGTGGCGGCCGTCAAAAAGCGGGCGGATATAGCGATAGGGAATGTAGTGGGATCCAATATTCTCAATATTCTGTTGATACTGGGAGTAGCGGGGATGATCCAGCCGATTAGTGCGCCCGATATCAATTATATCGACAGCCTCTTTGTGATTGGGATCAGCCTGTTATTATGGATCTTTATGAAACGAGGCACCCGCATCACCCGATGGCAGGGAGTTGCTTTTATCCTGTTCTATCTGGTTTACTTTTCCGTCAAGCTCTCCACGATGTAAAAGATGAAAAAACAGCGTATCCGAAGAGGCTTCCATGCCAATGGGATACGCTGATGTCATCAAAAAATTGAAAATCGTTATTTACTTTTGAGATTTCTCCTTTATTTTGTTGAAAAGTTTTTCGGCTGATCCACCTTCTCATCCATAAGCGCCAGGTCTAACACCTCTTTCACGTCACTTACATAGTGAAACGTGAGTCCTTCCACATATTTAGGATTGATCTCATCAATATCTTTCTTATTATCCCTACAAAGGATAATTTCTTTGATCCCTGCCCGTTTTGCCGCCAGTATCTTCTCGCGGATACCGCCTACAGGGAGTACCTTTCCGCGCAGGGTGATCTCACCGGTCATCGCCAGGTTGGGGCGTACTTTCCGTTGTGTATAGGCCGACGCCAGGGAAGTGATCATTGTAATACCCGCTGAGGGGCCGTCTTTAGGCATAGCGCCTTCCGGTACATGGATATGGGTATTCCAGCTTTCAAAAATTTCCGGATCGATGTCCAGTTCCTGCGCATGAGAATGGATATATTCCATGGCAAGCATTGCCGATTCTTTCATCACATCACCCAAATTTCCGGTAAGTGTGAGTTTGGCGCCTTTTCCCCGGCTGAGTGAACTTTCCACGAAAAGAATCTCACCACCTACGGCAGTCCATGCCAGACCGGTCACCACCCCGGCGTACTGGTTGCCCTGGTAACTGTCCCTGCTGTACTCCTCAATACCTAAGTATTCTTTCAGATCGGATACTTTGAGCGTTTTAGGATAAGGCTCTTCCGATGCGATCTTGCGGGCTACTTTTCGCATGATCTTGGCGATTTTTTTGTTCAGTTCACGTACCCCTGATTCCCTGGTATAGTTTTCTATGATCTTCTGTAAGGCCGGTTTGGAAATAGTGAATGCTCCTTTTGCTATACCGTGGTTCTGAAGCTCTTTGGGAATAAGATGGCGATGGGCAATCTCGATTTTCTCCTCGGTGATATAGCCTCCCACATTGATCAACTCCATCCGGTCGAGCAACGGCTGCGGAATGGAATTGAGGTTGTTTGCCGTGGCAATGAAAAGTACTTTCGACAGATCGTAATCGATGGCAAGGAAGTTGTCATGAAAAGTAGAATTCTGTTCCGGATCCAATACCTCGAGCAGAGCCGAGGAAGGATCACCCCTGAAATCATTTCCGATCTTGTCTATTTCATCTAACACGAAAACGGGGTTGGATGAGCCGGCTTTTTGTATGTTTTGTATAATCCTGCCCGGGATAGCGCCGATATAGGTACGGCGGTGCCCGCGTATTTCCGCTTCATCATGCAGGCCGCCAAGCGAAACACGTACATATTTACGGTTAAGCGCTTCGGCTATGGATTTTCCCAATGAGGTTTTACCTACACCCGGAGGGCCGTATAAGCAGAGAATAGGGGATTTCAGGTCGCCCTTCAGTTTTAATACGGCAAGGTGTTCAATGATACGCTCCTTTACTTTCTCCATGCCGAAGTGGTCTTTGTCGAGCACCTTTTGAGCATTCTTCAGGTTGAAATTGTCCTTGGTGTAAATGCCCCACGGCAGTTCGAGAATGGTCTGCAGGTACCCGAACTGTACCGAGTAATCGGGCGACTGGGGATTCAGGCGTTCCAGTTTCTGTATCTCTTTTTCGAATGTTTTTGCTACTTCATCGCTCCATTTTTTCTCTTTTGCCCGTTTCCTGAATTCATCGATCTCGATTTGCTGCGTATTTCCGCCCAGTTCTTCCTGGATGGTTTTGATCTGCTGCTGGAGAAAATACTCTTTCTGCTGTTGATTCAGATCTTCCCGGGTCTTCATCTGGATGTTCATTTTTAGTTCCAGTATCTGAGACTCACGATTTAGTATCATTAGCAGTCGATAAGCTTGTTCTTTCTCATCGTTAATGCTGAGGAGTTCCTGCTTTTCATGTGCATCAATAGGTAAATTGGTGCCACTATAACTGATCAGCATGTCGGAAAAAGATTCACTGCTGAGGGTTTGTACCAACTCCTTGGGCGGTTCACCCAGCATATGGAGCATGTGAAGCAGGGAATCCCGGATGGAATCCAGGATTGCTTTGAATTCTTTATCCTCTTTCGATGCTTTCAAATACTCCCTTATTTTGAAAGTTGCCATCAAATACGGTTCGGTTTGGACGACCTGTTGCCATTCAAACCGTTTTCTTGCCTGTACGATGATGCTTAGATTGTTGTCCCCCAATTCAATAACACGTATTACTTCTGCAATTACGCCGACCGGATAGAGGTCATTCTCTGCCGGATCATCTACGATGGAATCTTTCTGACATACCAGTCCGATGTATTTTTGCTTCTTTCCAAACGATTTGATCAGATCCAGAGATTTTTTTCGTCCTACCGATATTGGCAGTGTACTGCCTGGAAAAACAATCGTATTACGTAACGGGAGCAAGGGAAGGGTTTCCCCCAATTGAGATTCGTCTATCTCCTGATTCCCGTCAACGAAATCGCTGGCAATAAAAGATATTACATTTGTTTCGGGGTACTCTTCAGGGGCCATATATTTTTTGAATGGATTCATCATTGTGTTTTGTATCTGTCTTTAAGACAGAAAATGTTTACTTTTGTTTTTGGTTTTGTACTGAATAGTATCGATCAAAATCCGTGCCAAAATTATTGCAATTGCCAATTAGAAATTACTAGTTACTAATTGGAAACTTTCAATTATCATTTTCAATTTTCAATTAATTATGAGTAATCCTTATTTTCGGTTCAAACAATTCACTGTCTTTCACGATAAATGTGCAATGAAAGTGGGTACTGATGGTGTGCTGCTGGGAGCATGGGCCAGCGTGGAAAACGCGACAGAAGTACTGGATGTAGGAACAGGTACCGGACTCATTGCATTAATGGTAGTGCAACGTAACCCGCAGGCAAGGGTGGTTGCTATCGATATAGATGAACGAGCAGTGGAGCAGGCGAAAGAGAATATAGGAAATTCTCCTTTTTCTGACAGAATTGGCATAGAATTGTTGGCTTTCCAGCAGTTTGTCCAGGGGAGTTCGAAGCGTTTTGACCTGATTGTTTCCAATCCTCCTTATTTTACTGATTCTCTTTTGCCTCCGGACAAAAGACGGTCAAGGGCAAGGCATTCCGTCTCGCTGACGTTGGATGATTTATTGGTTTCCGCCCGGAGCTGCCTTAAAAACCATGGGACGCTCTCCCTTATCCTCCCTTACGACAAGAGGGAGGAGTTAGACGCCTTGTGTGAGAAATATCTGTTTTACATGAAACGGAAAACTATTGTATACCCTTTGCCGGATAGTGAACCGAAACGGCTATTGGTTGAGTTGACGATGTGCCCAACCGGTCATATAGAAACAAGTTCGCTCATCATTGAAAATAGCCGCCACCAATACACTAAAGATTTTACCGGCCTGGTAAGCAGTTTTTATGTTCATCTTTGATATCTTTGTATAGAAAAATGAAACCTATTATTTTTTACGACGGAGAATGCGGTGTCTGTCATCGTTGGGTGAAATGGATCATAGAGAGAGATGCCGGCCGGGTTTTCAGGTTTGCGTCTTTGCAATCGGATTTCGCCAACGATTTATTCTTGCATTTTAATGAAAAGATGACTTATAATTCCATTGTCATCTTTAAAAATGAGACGGAATTCTTGACCAAATCAGAAGCAGTTTCTTTTATTTTCTCTCAATTGAATGCCGGTTCCATTTTCTACAAAATGTTGAAAGTGTTTCCCCGCTTTCTCTCAGATATAGGATATGATTGTATCTCAGCAATTCGAAAAAAAATAAAAATGCGTGTTTGCCCTGTGTTTAACGGTGAAGAAAAAATGCTTTTTCTGAACGATGTTGATTTCCCGGCGTGGTTATCTGAGAATTATCCATTATAATGCTGAAAAAGCTATTTTCATTTTTGTAAAATCATAAAAAGTAGTAATTTTGACGCTTTAAAAAAATCCGGAATAGTGAAAGAAGTCATAACCATCAAGGATAAACAATTTGAATTGTTTATTGAGCAAGAGATCATTGAACAGGGAATAAAGCGGATTGCCGAGCAGATAGATTCAGACCTGAAAGGGAAGGACCCTGTCTTTCTGGCTGTGCTCAACGGTGCTTTTATGTTTGCCGGAGAGTTGATGAAGAAGGTTTCCATCCCCAGTGAAATTACATTCGTACGTCTCGCTTCCTATCAAGGAACTTCTACTACAAACAAAGTGCAGGAGGTGCTGGGCTTGAATGAAAGCATCGAAGGACGCAATGTGGTGATTGTGGAAGATATTGTAGATAGCGGGAATACTATGGTGGCGCTTAAAAAGGAATTGGAGAAATATAATCCCCTGGAGGTAAAGGTTGCCACCTTGTTGTTTAAACCTGCTGCATTGCGGCAGAAACTCCATATAGATTATGTGGCGCTTGAGATCCCCAATGATTTTATTGTTGGTTATGGATTGGATTACGATGGATATGGCAGAAACCTTAAAGATATATATAAGGTAAAATAAATATCTTTCATTAAACCCCGGCCGGTATAAATCGTCATAATGTTAAAGAGTAGAAACCGGCATGGTGAAAGGGACATCACAGAAATGTGAAAAAGTGGATAAACGCAATTAAAGAAATTAAAAAGTGCTTTTTTTCGCAATTTTCTTTATAAATTGCAGTACGGAAGAAAAAAATAGCTATTTTTGCATTTAAACAGAGTGAAAGGAACAAGCAGTAGATAAAAAAAGAGACACAATGAACAAAGATGAAGTAAAAAAAACGCCGAAAGCGAATCTGGAAAGACATCGAGGCACATATATCCTGATGGGATTGGTGTTGGGTGTTTCTATCCTTTTCTTCGCTTTTGAATGGTCGACCGAAACCCGGAAGCTTGACGAAAATGTCATTGTTCAGGATGTTTTGGCCGAAGAGGAAATCGAGATTACTCGTCGTGAACCGACACCTCCCCCTCCCCCTCCTCCTCCAGAACCAGCAGCACCCGAAGAAATCGTGGTGGTAGAAGAGAAGGTGGATACTCGAATGGAGATAAAGACGGAAGACGACCAGACTCAGAGACAGACAGAGGTTTATATTCCACCTCCACCACCGAAACCGAAACAGGAAGAGGTGACAGAAGAGATCTTCGTAGTGGTGGAAGAACAACCGGAATTCCCCGGAGGACAGGCTGCCATGATGAAGTTCCTGAGTGACAATATCAGGTATCCGGTCATTGCACAGGAAAACGGTATTCAGGGACGTGTAATCTGTAACTTTGTAGTTGAGAGAGATGGTAGCATCACCGACGTGCAGGTGGTACGCGGGGTAGACCCGTCCCTCGATAGAGAGGCTATCCGTGTGATCCAACAGATGCCTCGCTGGAAACCCGGAAAACAACGTGGATCCGCAGTACGTGTTCGATTTACACTGCCGGTAGTGTTCCGTTTACAGAACTAAAATGATTATAAAATTATAAAGAAAGCTGCTTTTGAATCCCAAAAGCAGCTTTCTTTACTTATATCTATCGAGATGAAACATAAAATATCTGTTTTTGAAAAACTCATAGATGATTCCATCAGGAGAGTATTGAAAGATTATCAGCCAAGGACGCTATTTGCTCCTGCTGAATATATATTGTCCTTGGGAGGGAAGCGGCTTAGGCCATTACTGACACTGATGGCGGCAGATCTTTTCGGTAAAAATCCGGAAGAGGTTCTGGATGCTGCCTTGGCGGTAGAAATATTCCATAATTTCTCCCTTGTCCATGACGATTTGATGGATAATGCCGATTTGAGGCGCGGATATCCGACTGTACATAAAAAATGGAGTGAAAATAGTGCTATTCTTTCGGGTGATGCTTTAGTCATTGAAGCCTATAGGTATATCGCTAAAGTACCTGTTGACGTACTTCCTGATATTTTAGAGTTGTTTTCTACCACAGCCATGGAAATATGCGAAGGACAGCAATACGATATGGATTTTGAACAAAGGCTCGACGTAAGAGAAGAAGAATACATCGAGATGATACGCCTGAAAACGGCGGTACTCATCGCTTGTGCCTTGAAGATCGGTGCCATCATAGCCGGGGCTCCGACTGAAGATGCCGATTTGCTTTATGAATTCGGAATCAATATAGGGCTGGCATTTCAGTTAAAGGACGACTTGCTGGATGTATATGGTAATCCCGAGACATTTGGGAAAAAAATAGGGGGAGATATCCTATGCAATAAGAAAACCTTTCTGTTGATCAGATGCTTAAAGAATGCAAACGATATGCAAAGAGAGGAATTGAACAGATGGTTGACTGCAACCGAATACGATCCTGACGAAAAAATCAGGTTTGTTAAAAATGTTTATGATGAATTAAATTTGAAATTTGTCGTTGAAAATCTTATCGAAAAGTATTACCTTGCGTCGCTTGATTATCTGTCATCAATCAATATTACCGATGATCATAAAAGGGATCTGATCTCTTTAGCGGAAAATCTGATGTACAGAGAGAAGTAATAATAAAAAAAGAAAAAAGAAGAGGCTTATTGATGAAGCATAGCCGTTAGTTACATGCCCTATCGTAGATTACCAAATACAGACAGCGCCCGTATCAGGGCCTTGAGATCGGCAGTTGAAAAAGCGGCCGATACCGATTTTCAGGAGCTCTTATTCTCCACGGGAACTCTTGATGAGGCTAAGAGTGTATTGACTCATTTCGAACATTTGTCTGCCCGTTATCAGCAGTTGTACGATACACAGATAAAAGCCGGGAAATCCTTTGCCGGAAAAACGAAAAATGCCCGTATGTATATTTCCCATTTTATACAGGTACTATATATGTGTGTGATGCGCTCCGAGATTAAAGAAGAACAGCTAGCTCTGTATGGGTTGGAAGAAGCCAATATGGTTGTTCCTGATTTAACCTCTAACGAGCAACTGTTGGAATGGGGCCAAAAAATCATTGATGGGGAGCATCAACGTACCATACAGGGTGGAGTCCCCATTTATAATCCCTCCATTGCCAAGGTGAAGGTCATGTTCACCCTTTTTAAAGAAGGATACCAGACCCAGAAATTACATCAGAAGGCTACGGCCCGTGTCTTAGAGGACGTTGCTGCCTACCGGGAAAAAGTGGATAAGATTATTTTTGAGATATGGGAAGAGGTGGAAAAGCACAACAGTGGTTTATCTCCCGAAAAACGACTTGCCCGTAATAGGGAATATGGTATCGTTTATTATTATAGAAAAGGAGAAATCGCGGAATGAATCTCATTGATACGCACGCTCATCTGTTTGTGGAAGAATTTAAGGATGATCTGTCTGAAGTAGTGATTCACGCAAAAGAGGTGGGGGTAGAGAAAGTATTGCTGCCTAATATCGATGAAACCTCTATTGTACACCTGAAGCAATGCGTATTGGATTACCCCGGTTTTTTTTATCCGATGATGGGACTTCATCCCACCAGTGTGACCGGAAACTGGGAAAAGCAGTTAGATATTATTTACCGGGAGTTAAACTCCGGAGATTATATAGCCGTGGGAGAGATAGGGATTGATCTCTATTGGGATACTTCGCTGCGGGAAGTTCAGATGCATGCTTTTGAAGAACAATTGAAATGGAGCATTGAGAAAGATTTGCCTGTGTCCATCCATTTCAGGAATGCAACCGAAGAGGTGATACAAAGTATTCGAAAGGTGGGGGCGTCATCATTGAAAGGTGTATTTCACAGTTTTGGGGGTACAAAAGCAGAATTAGAAGCGATATTGGAGTTGGACAATTTCCTGATAGGGATCAACGGAGTGGTGACTTTCAGGAACTCCGGTTTGTCTGAAACGCTGAAACATTGTCCCTTCAACCGGGTAGTACTTGAAACCGACTCTCCTTATCTGGCACCAGTGCCTTACAGGGGAAAGAGAAACGAGTCGGCCTATCTGTTGCATGTTATTACGCAACTGGCCGGGATATGGAATGAGAGTCAGGAATCAGTCGCACGGATCACCAGTCGAAATGCCCGTGAATTATTCAAATTAGGCGATTAAGCGGGCCCTCGTTTATCAACCTAAGGTATGAAAATGGGTTTTTATTAAAATTATTGTGATAGAAGTAGTATATATTTGATAAATTCTGTAATTTTGTTTCCTGAATGGAGCGGGAATGAAATATTTTTTGTAATTTGCACCCGTTTTCAGAAAAATCTCTTTCAAAAGAGATCTCCATTCTCTTTAGGGAGAGATGCTCGAGTGGTTGAAGAGGCACGCCTGGAAAGCGTGTATACGCCAAAAGTGTATCGCGGGTTCGAATCCCGCTCTCTCCGCTCCCAAATAAAAGAAAAAAGTCACTATAAATATCAAGATATAGACTGAAAAACTGAAATTTAAATATTAAAAACAAACAAGTAAAGATCATTAATCAAAAAATTGAACACACAATGAAAAAGTTATTTGTAATTTTAGCGATCTTCGGAATGATGTCCGTAGGATTGTCGTCGGTTCTTTTGGCGCAAGATACTGCTGGAGAGACAGAACAAGTTGCCACTACTTCGGTTGAGACAACACAGGCTGCCGTTCAGGAAACATCAGGCGGTCTTCATCAGGCGCTGAAAGTGAAATTTATTGAAGGCGGTGCCAGCTTTATGAGTCTGATCGCTATCGCTTTGATTTTGGGGTTGGCTTTCTGTCTCGAAAGAATTATCTACCTGAGTTTGGCAGATGTAGATCCTGATCCTTTCCTCAATAAAATAGGCGATGCGCTCGACAGGGGTGACGTGGAAGCCGCAAAAGACATAGCCCGTAATACCAGAGGCCCTGTTGCTTCTATTGTATACCAGGGATTGCTTCGTCTCGACCAGGGGCCCGATGCAGTAGAACGCTCCATTGTTTCTTACGGTGGTGTACAGTCTGGCCTGCTCGAAAGAAACTTCTCCTGGATCACTCTCTTTATTGCGATTGCTCCGTCTCTCGGATTCTTGGGAACGGTAGTAGGTATGGTACAGGCTTTCGATGATATCCAGAGAGCAGGAGACATGAGCCCGACGATCGTTGCTGGCGGTATGAAGGTGGCTCTGATCACTACCGTAGGTGGTTTGATCGTGGCGCTTATCCTTCAGGTGATCTATAACTTTATCCTTTCTAAAATGGAGGGTATCCTTGGTAAAATGGAAGACGCTTCCATCACTTTCCTGGATCAGGTGATCAAATATAACGTTAAATACAAAAGCTTATAATAACTATGGCTGTAACAAAAATACACAGAACTTCCAGAACGGTTCTCATGATTGGGATTGTGATCTCAATCGTGGTGATGGGATTGTTTTATCTGGGAGGTCAGGTATCGGCGCATGAGAAAATTGTGGCCGATATGAGCCAGCCTAAGTTTACGGATATTGTATTGTACTGGGCTTATGTGCTCTTAGTTATTACGGTAGTAGTGCTTTTATTGTTTGCTATCGTGTCGTTTTTTAAACAGTTGAAAGAGAGTCCTAAAAAAGCATTGGGCGGGCTTTTAACCCTTGTGGGTCTGGTAGCATTGCTTGTAATCTCCTACGTAATCGGAGACGGTACACTGTTGAATATTCCCGGATACGAAGGTAAAGATAATGTCCCCCCGACTTTGAAGATGACTGATATGTGGCTTTATAGCGCCTACGTCATGTTTGCTCTTACACTGCTGGCAATGATTCTTTTGCCGCTGTTTAAAAGGAGAAAATAATCGACTCGATGAGAGATCAAATTAAAGAAAGGTAAATTTTATGGCAAAATCTCAAAGAAAGGTTCCGGCACTTAACGCAAGTTCAATGGCTGACATTTCTTTCCTGTTGCTGACCTTCTTCCTGCTTGTTTCGAATATGGACGTCGATTCCGGATTGGCGCGCCGGCTACCGCCGCCGCCACAGTCAGAAGATCAGACCTCCGTGGACGTGCAACGTAGAAATCTGCTGATTGTTTTGGTAAATGCACAAAATGAGACCATGGTGCAGAACCAGCAAGGAGTGGAGATGTACGCTAATGAGGATGAGTTGAGGGGTGTAGGAGGAAAGCCTGCATTAAAAGATAAGGTGAAAGAGTTTGTTTTGAATACGTCTAACAGTTCTGATTTGCCCGAACTGGAGGAACAGGATTTCGGTGCCCCGATAGGTATTGTGCCTGTTACTGCTTCGCATGTGGTTTCTATACAGAACGACGCTACTACCAGTTATAAGGCATACATCGCTGTCCAGAACGAAGTGGTAAGGGCATACAATGAGTTGAGGGAAGAGGGAGCCAGGAAATATTTCAATACCTCTTACGAAGAGTTGACGGAAGAACAGAAAAATCAAATCAACGAGCTCTATCCTCAACGTATCTCTGAGGCGGAACCAAAAAATTATGGAGGAGGGGAATAATTATGGGAAAATTCAATAAGAGTGGAAAGAAGGAGATGCCGGGTCTAAACTCATCTTCTATGCCTGATATTGTATTTGCTATTCTTTTCTTCTTTATGGTTACTACCACTATGCGTTCGGAAGAATTACTGGTTAGAGTGAAAGTGCCCACCGCATCGGAAGTACAGAAGTTGGAAAAGAAGTCACTGGTGACCTATATTAATATTGGTCCTCCTATGGATTCTAGACTGGGAACCGGTACACAGATGCAGTTGAACGACAGGTTCGCTCAAGTATCGGAAATCCAGGATTATATCGCACAGGAAAAGGCCAGTATGAATGAAGCGGATCAACCGTTAATGACTGTTTCCATCAAAGCGGATGAAGATACGCGAATGCAGTACATTACAGATGTAAAGCAGGCGTTGAGACAGGCTTATGCATTAAAGATCAGTTATTCCGCCCGCTCGGGAGAGAACAACTGATGATTGAAAATAATATTAAGAAAAACCGGGTCACCCAAAGTGATCCGGTTTTTTTACATTCTACCTTTTCACCTTCCCACTTTTCCACCTTTATTACGTGCCCATTCCATTACATTGGCAGGTGGGCGTTTTGCCAGCAGTTCACGTTTCATAAAATCCATATAGGGAGCCACATGGGAGAAAAACTTGTAATATCCTTTACAAAGGTAATTTAATCCTTCATTACCGTATTTATCCTTAATGAACCTGTTCTTGGGACACTCGCCATAGCAGGCAAAAAGCATATCACATTCACGGCATTGTCGCGGAAGTTTGTCGAATTTGTCATTTCCGAATTTCAGTTGTTCTTCGGAATACATCATCGAAGTGAGTGTTCTACTGTAAATATTTCCTAACTTATATTCCGGAAAAACGAAATGATCGCATGAATAGACATCCCCGTTGAATTCCATAACACCCGCGTGTCCGCAGGTCCTGGCCATGGTACATACTCCCGGTTGTTCTCCTACCCAGTTGGCAAGTGTGGAGTCGAATATCTGAATAAACATTTTTCCCACATCCTGTTTTACCCATTCATCGAAAATGGCACAGAGGAAATCACCCCATTTTTCGGCATTCACGGTGAAAGGAGCTAACTCCACTTCCTCCTCTTTCTCTTGTGCAGTAGCCAGTTTCAGTTCCCGGTTGTTTTTGCGTATGCGCTCCACAATTGGGGTGAATTGTACAAATTGGCAACCGATCTCTTTGAAGAACCGGTAGAATTCCAAAGGATAATCTACATTATAATCGTTGACCACCGCCATGCAGTTGAACCCCACTCCATGTTTCTGCAGGAGTTGTATTCCCTTCATTACACGGTGGAATGAGGGCCGACCCATCTTGTCGCGGCGGTATTCATCATGGAAATCCTGTGGCCCATCGATCGATATTCCCACCAGGAAATTATTCTCTTTGAAGAAAGCGCACCATTCGTCGTTGAGTAGTGTACCGTTAGTTTGAATGGAATTATCGATCTGCCGTCCGCCCGCATATTTTTTTTGTAACTCTACTGCTTTTTTATAGAACGCAAGGGGACGCATCAGCGTTTCACCTCCATGCCAGGTGAACATTACCTGAGGCATAGTCTGGGATTCGATATATTGTTGGATAAACCGTTCGAGAAGTTCTTCGCTCATTACCTGGTTTTTCCTGCCATAAAGGATTGCCTTTTCCAGATAGTAACAGTAATCACAATCGAGATTACACTTCGAACCTACTGGTTTGAGCATTACGTACATCGGTTTGGCAAAGGGAGCAAAAGTAGACATATTGATATTATTTATAAAGCAAAGATAAACAATTTATATCACTATATGGTTTAGAAGGCTAAAAAATGAGGGGAAGTGGGAGAGTAGGAGAGTAGGTGCCTATCCCAAATCCTTATGTCTTGGTTTTAATTTAAAAAATATGAAGAAAGAAAATTTATTACAGTTTGGATGGTTAATATTAAGGGTCGGTATAGGTATATCGATTTTTCTGCATGGTTTTCCAAAAATTACCGGTGGAACGGAGATGTGGACAGCTATAGGCAGTAGTATGGGAATATTCGGCATTAATTTTGCCCCGACTTTTTGGGGATTTTTAGCAGCCGTGGCTGAATCGGTTGGTGGACTTCTTTTTGCCCTTGGACTATTCTTCCGTCCGGCTGCTATTATGCTTACCGGGACGATGATAGTTGCTTTGGCTACTCATCTGGCTGCGGGTGACGATTTTATGCGATTCGGACATGCCCTTGATCTGCTGATTGTGTTTGCTGCGTCAATTCTGATCGGTGCTGGTAAATACTCCTTTGATGCGAAATTTTTGCCCAAAATTGCTTAGATAAGAACTAGAACCGGTCGTTCGTATTTGTATACGATAAGCAAAGACTGTTGCCAGAAAGTATACTGCAGTCTGGATCCACAAAGCAACATACTCGAATTGCACCTGTTGTAGTCCGGCTCCCATTGAATTGATCTTTAAGTATCCCTGGATACCGAATGTACTGGGGAAGATCATCCCAAATGTTTTCCAAAGCCATGGCATATTGGATTGTGGCCATGAAAATCCGCTTAGGAATAATAGTATAACCGAGAAGAAGGGAAAAATAATCATGGTTGTTTCCCTGTTGCGGATAAATACTGAAATCAGCATCGAGAAGAAGATGACAGCCAAAAGGAATGGTGTGAAAAACCGGATAATATCCAACGGATTGCCTATATGAGGCAATTGGAAAATTCGGGGTACAGCCAGTAATATATAGGAACAGATCACTATATACATGCTGAAATAACACAATGTTTTACCAAAGATGGTGGGGAAGAACTTGCCCTTTTGACGTAATTGGGGATCTATCGTCACCAGTTTCTCTTCACGCAATGATCCGGTCAGCATGGTGATTCCGAAAAAGAGTGTTTGATGAATAATCACGACAAGTACCACCGGCAGAAGGAAACTGGCAAATCCCATAGGCTCGTTGAACAGGATGTTCTTTTCATAACGAAAAGGAGCAGCGGAGATTTCTGCTGACCTGCCGGTGATACCGGCTGCATTCATCCGCTCTATTTTGATATCCTTTCCTACTTCGAGTATGCCCAGGTTTGCTCCCAGCATCATGGTGCGGTAGTACATAAAACTGCTCATGTCGCAATAGATTGATACGGTAGCTTGTTCATTGCGATTGATCTTTTGACTGTAATCTTTCGGGATATATACTACCCCATGTGTTTTTTGCTTATAGAACGATTCTCTTGCCTCTTCGAGATTATTCAGCTGATATGCCACGCTTAGGTCCGGAGTAGCATCGAGCCGTCTTATCAACTCACGTGACCTGGTGCTTTGTGATTCATCAATCACGGCAATAGGCATATCGTGGATTGTTTCGTTACGATATATGGATGAATAAAGGATTGGATAGATAAGTGTCGCTCCAAGAAAAACGACAGCCAGTCCCGAATCTTTCAGGATTATCCGGTATTCATCCAACATTATATAGATAACCCGTCTTAATTCATGTAAAAGCCGGGAAAAGAAATTGGATTTATTGGAGTTGTTCATTGAGTCTGCTGTTTTTTATTTTTATTTCTTCTCTGTCATGTTGTACGATGGTGCTTCTTAACCGGGTATATACCAGAAAGGGTAATACCAGAAATGCAAGCAATCCTGCAAAATATATCAGTGAATAGCGTATATCTGCACCATTCAGCGCTTCATTTACATATATCTTGAAATAGTAGCGGATGGGAAAAAACCATGAGAAAATTTGTGCGCCACGGGGCATTGCCTCTATCGGGAATGTGAAGCCGGCAAATGAGAAGCTCAATAGCCCGTAAAATACCCCTACACTGATGGAATCACGCAATCGCTGGAACAGGCCGATAATGAATATGCCAATGGCCTGATGTGCCATGACGAACAGGAACATGGAGAGTGACATCCATACAATGCTGCCGTTCATGGGAAATCCCATCACTCCATAGAGCAGGAATAATCCTGTCAATCCCAATAAGGTGAAGAGAACGGTATGGGGGAGTATCTTTCCGGCAAGCGCTGCCAATATCGATCCATTACCCTTGGAGAGCCATTCGCGTGTGCTGTTTTGTTTCATCTCTATACCTATGGCATAAATGGTAAACATGATGATCAGCAACTGTAATACGCCGGGCAGTAATACATTCGACAGATAGACACTGTAGTTGGTGTAGGGATTACCTATCTGATGCGTATCGATAGCGATAGGTTGTAAGATAGGCATCAGATTCTCTTCGCCTGTGATTCCCCTTGCCTGTAATGATTGCTGCAGGATGAAGCCCGACATAAGTTCGCTGATGTAGGTCAGATCTTTATAGGCAAGTGATCCGGCTACCAGATAGACATCATTTACATAATAGGCGATGGCCGGTTGCCGGTTGGCAAGCAGGTCGGACTGAAACCCCGGGGCAATGTCGATGATGGCATAAATACGTCCTTCTTGCATATCTTTGCGGGCTTCGGTAAATGAGGTATATTTACCCACGATTTCCACTTGTGGAGATGCATTTATATTCCGTTCCAAAGTGCGTGACATCGATGAATTGTCGCCGTCGACAATCCCTATGGGAAGCTGTTGGGGTAGCCCTTCCGACATCAATGTCAGGAAGAAGAGGTAACAGAAAAGCATCGCGAATATCGAAGAGAGAAGATAAACGGGTTGCGACAGCATCCGTTTCCATTCCCTACGAGCCACATTCCTTGTCTGTTGTATTATTGAATTGGTCATTGGTCATTGGTAATTAATTTCTTACCACCAACGCTGTCATTCCCGGGCGAAGGTCTTTGATAGGCTTTACCGGTTTGGCACGGACTTCAAATGTTTTCAGATCGAAATCGCCTGTTGTTTTTGTAGCCTTCCAGGTGGCAAACGACGCCATCGCCTTTATATAGGTAATTTCCAGTTTGGCTTCCTGGTTATCCAATGCCGGGATCTTTACGGTAATTACCGCACCTTTCTTCATGTCGTTCAATAAGTCTTCACGTACATTGAAACTGAACCAGATGTCATCCAGGTTTACTATATTCATAATTGGCGCGCCCGTACCGACCAATTCTCCTTGTTTAGGAAATATTTCTGTCACTTCTCCCGAAATAGGAGCGACAAGGGTGATCTCTTTCATGTAGGCTTCTACTTCTTGTACTGCTCCCTGTGCACGGTCCACCATTGCCAGTGCAGCGGCCTTGTCTTCCGCTTCGGCACCGTTTTTAGCCATCTCGTATTGGGATTTGGCTGCAGCGGCTTGTGCAACTGCTGCCTGATATTGGGCTTCGGCTTCATCCCGTTTTTGCGCCGTGACGACTCCTTTTTCAAAAAGACGTTGTACACGATCGTACGACTTCTTGGAGATATCTACGCCTACCTCTGCCTTTTGCCACATCTCATACGTGCCCTGGATCACTTCGCTTCGGGCACCTTTTTGCGCTTTACGGTCTTGTGCCTTTGCAGCGTTTTGTGCAGCTGTAGCTTGTACCAGCTTCGCATAGATTTCGGGACTATCGATGAATACCAGTGTGTCTCCACGTTCAACCCGTTGTCCTTCTTCTGTGAGGAACTGTTGAATACGTCCGGCTACTTTTCCCGAGACACGTACCTCGGTTGCCTCGGCAGATCCCTGGATAACGACCGGCTCCGGTTTATAAATGATCCACCCGATAATAAAAAGAATGATTACTACGGTGACGAGTCCTACCAGTGCAATTCTCAGATTGCGTATGTTTTCTGTTTTTTCTTTTTCCATTTCAGTATATATTATTTCAATTACTAAATACAAATTACTAATTACCAATTACTCAGTTCTAACTTAACCTCCTCCATCTTCTCAGTTCTAATTTCTTAATTCTCCACTTCTTGAACTTCTTCAATAAAGATTGCCTGTCGATTTCCTCAAGTACAGGTTATTTAATTTTACATCGACAGTAGCATCTAGGTATTCCGATTCAGCCGATAACCAGGCTGTTTGCGCCATTAACAGATCGGTAGAGGTAATCACCCCCGCATCAAAACCTTCCTGTGCATAAGAGAGGTTCTCTTTGGCATTCTCCACATTCTTCCGGGTCATTTCCTGTTTTTTTAGACTCTCTGTAATCCGATAACTGTTTTGATGTATTTGCAATTCGATCTTCTCTTTTGCTTCTTCCAGTTCGAGTTTGGCTATCACGGCCTGAGTCCGTGCTGCATTGAGTGTGTGAGCCTTTTCTCCAAAATGGAACAGCGGTACAACTGCGGTCACCCCGACGGTAAACATGCCGTTAAATTTCTTCTCAATCCCATTGAATGCGCTAGGGTTGGTAGTGATATAACCTCCGGTGAGTGCGACGGTTGGCATGAAGCGTGAAACCATGATCTTGCTGTTGGCTTCAGCTATATTGCCCGCCTGTGTTAGCATTTTGATTTCAGGGCGATTAGCCCATGCCTGTTCAATGGAAATGGCTGGCTGCAGATCGAGGGATTCCTTCAAATTGGCATCTTTCAATTCAATCTGTTCTTCCAACGGTAAGCCGCATAATTGATTTAATGCCATCCGAGACAGATTCAATCCGTTCTCTGCTTTCGTCAGCGAAACATCTGCTTCGTTCAACTTGACCTTTATCTTCAGTGCATCCGCTTTGGTTGCCAGTCCCTCTTCCTGCAATGCCCGCATATTTTTGTCAAGTTCTGAAACAAGGTTGCGGTATTCTTTAGCCAACTGCACTTTACTTTCCAGTGATACCACGCGCCAATAGGCTTCATCGACATTGACCAAAAGTTCTTCCGCTTTCTCCTGAACGCGTACTTCAGCAATTGCCTGGTTCGATTTTGCAATCTTATTGAGTTGGACAATCTTTCCTCCCATGAAAATCGGTTGTGCGAAACTGATCCCTCCTACGAAGATGTTGTGCATATCGAACTCCATCGCATCCTTTGGCAATAGGGCATGGTTTTTCCATTGTAAGTTTTCCGGATTTTTTCCCGGATCGAACGGATTACCCTGTGCATCTAGTGGGACAGGCTTTCCGTCGACCATGATGAATTTATTATTGATAGCCGAGTCATCAAAGGTAAATGTTCCGTCAGCATTGGGGGTAGGGCGGGAGCTTGGTCCGATACCCGGCCCGAAATTCCCACTTGCATCAAGCACGCCGATAGGTAAATGAATATCTTCACCTAAAAGAGATATGTTCTTTTGGTTATACCGGTATGACCCATAGACCGAAATGTTAGGTAGGAACTGCGCAAAGGCTGCTTTTGATAAGGATTGGGCCGCGCGAACATTCTCCTCAGCTATTTTTAGACTCTTATTGTTTTCCAGCGCCAGTTGCCTGCATTCCTCCAAATCAAGCTGTTTTTGCGCTTGCATGTAAGAAGCGGTGCAGATACAAAAAGTAATCAATAATATTTTCTTCATATTTAAATGGTTAGTTAAACAACTATTTGTGTGAATGTGAACTTATTTATTTCACCAATAACCTAAAACCAGTTTAGTATTCCCTTAAATTATGCATGATTTGAAGCAAAACATTTTTAGCTCCAATTAATTCTTTATCCGATATGCCTTCCAGTACATGATTGACAATGCTATGCACCACATCGGTTGTTTTTTGCTTTAGGGTAGCTCCACGGGGGGTGAGGTGAATGAGATTGTTGCGTCGGTCAGCTGGATCCGATTCCCGTCTGACCAGTTTCTTTTTTTCCAGATTGTCTATCAACCGTGTTACGCTCGGTTTGTCTTTCTGGGTGAGATCACAGATATCCTGTTGGATGATCTTGTCTTTATCCCATAAGCAGGATAGTACCGTCCATTGCTCAGTGGTGATATCAAGCCCCTCCTGTGCAAAAGCCTTCAGTACGGTACGATTGATGGCTCCGGAAATCTTTCCGGATAAAATTTCAAATATTTCACGTTCTGTTACTTTTATCATAGGATTCCTGTTTTTTAGTTGCATAAACAACTAATTGGCTGCAAAGGTATGTTTTCCATTGGAAAGTTGTTCTTGAATTAAACTTATTTATTCTGGTTTAACTTTTTATCAAGATGGGGATGATAGGAAAAACCGCTAATAGATACGGTCTGTAGGGATTATACTGTTTTGTTCTATATCGATCAAACTCTGTTAAAGTTTGTCACCTTATCTGGTGTCTGATCGCGATAGACCATAAAAAAAGGGTAAGCTTACTATATCGCGCCGCTACAACCAAATACCCTTGCTTCGATCAAGACCTGGGGGATTCAATGGGAGCTGGCCGTATAGGACTTACCCGACTGCAAAGATAAAGCTTTTTTTTGAGTTACAAAATGGTGAAATTGATTTTTACTATTCAGTCCCTTTTTTTATATTTAAAGAAGATAGGATGCATCTCGGCAATCCTTAGAGAGTAAACTCTCACGATTGCTCTCGATTTTCACTATCTTTGTAAAATATAAGATGCGCCTCGGAAAAGCCTAAGCAAGCTTGGCTTTTCTCTCGGCTTTCATTATTTTTGAAGAAGATAGGATGCATCTCGGCAATCTTTTGAGAGTAAACTCTCACGATTGCTCTCGATTTTCACTATCTTTGTAGGGTGAGTGTGGATTTAACTATGCAAGAATATTACCAAACATAAATAATCATGGATATTGTAGATAGGTTTATAAAGTATGCTCGCATCGATACACAATCGGATGAGAACAATACACAAACTCCGAGTACACAAAAACAATTCAATCTTGCCAAAGAGGTGGAGCAGGAAGTGCTAGAGATGGGATTGACAGACGTGAGTCTCGATAATAATTGCTATCTTATGGCCACTCTGCCGGCCAATACACAGAAGAAACTGCCGGTGATCGGTTTTATCGCCCATTTCGATACCAGTCCCGACATGAGCGGCAAGAATGTGAATCCGAGAATTGTAAAGAATTATGACGGAAAGGAAATCATATTGAATGAGCCGAAGGAGGTAGTGTTGTCGCCTGCCGATTTTCCCGAATTACTCCATCATATGGGCGAGGACATCATTGTGACCGATGGAACTACCTTGTTGGGGGCTGACGATAAGGCTGGTATTGCAGCGATCATGAGCGCTATGCAGTATCTGATTGATCATCCTGAAATCGAACACGGTAAGATCCGCATCGGTTTCACACCGGATGAGGAGATTGGCCGGGGGGCTGATAAATTCGATGTCGCCAAATTCGGTGCCGATTGGGCATATACTATAGATGGAAGTGAAGTGGGAGAGTTGGAGTATGAGAACTTTAATGCCGCTTCGGCCAAGATTGATATACAAGGAAGAAATGTACATCCTGGCTATGCAAAAGGGAAGATGGTCAATGCATTACATCTGGCCAACGAATTGATAGCGCTTCTTCCGGAGAGCGAGCGCCCCGAACATACAGCAGGTTATGAAGGATTTTTCCATCTGATTTCTCTGGGAGGCACAGTAGAGGAAGCCAGTCTGTCGTTTATTATCCGCGATCATGACCGGGAGAAATTTGAAGAACGTAAGCGGTTAATGGAGAGCGCTGTGGAAACGTTGAACAAAAAATATGGCGACCGGCTTACACTGCAGATGAAAGACCAGTATTATAATATGCGAGAGAAAGTGGAACCGGTGAAATACATAGTGGATTATGCCTACCAGGCTATGGAAGAAGTGGATGTGAAACCTAATGTGAAACCTATTCGTGGGGGAACCGACGGTGCTCGTTTATCATTTATGGGGCTTCCTTGTCCCAATATCTTTGCCGGAGGGATGAATTTCCATGGCAAATATGAGTTTTTACCTATTCCTTCCATGAAAAAAGCATCAGAAGTGATTGTGAAGATAGCCGAAATAGTAGCCAGAGAGGAAAAAATATAATATGAAGACAACCCCATTTACAGATTTGCATATCGGGCTGGGAGCCAAGATGCATGAGTTTGCAGGATATAATATGCCCATAGAATATTCCGGAATTATAGATGAACACTTGACAGTAGTGAATTCCGTGGGGGTATTCGATGTATCGCATATGGGTGAGTTTTGGGCAAAAGGCCCAAAGGCTTTAGAATTTTTACAGCGTGTAACCAGTAACGATGTTTCCGTGCTAAAACAAGGAAAAGCGCAATACACCTGTTTTGTGAATGAAGAGGGTGGGATAGTGGACGACTTTATCGTCTACCATTACGAACCGGAGAAATACCTTTTAGTGGTAAATGCCGCCAATATTGAAAAGGATTGGGCTTGGTGCCAACAATGGAACACCATGGGCGCGGAATTGGAGAATGCTTCGGATCATATGGCTCAATTAGCAATCCAGGGCCCCAAGGCTATAGAGACGCTGCAGAAGCTGACGGATCATGATCTGTCGGCCATTCCTTTCTATGCTTTTGAAACCGGGTCATTCGCCGGGGTGGAGAATGTGATTATATCCAATACCGGATACACCGGTGCCGGAGGATTTGAACTTTATTTTTATCCCGAATATGGCAAGAAAATCTGGGATGCCATTTTTGAAGCGGGTGCCGAATATGGTATCAAACCTGTCGGACTGGGTGCACGTGATACGTTACGGTTAGAGATGGGATATTGTCTTTACGGGAATGATCTGGATGATACGACTACGCCATTGCAAGCCGGATTGGGATGGATCACCAAGTTTGCAGATAATAAGCCCTTTGTAGGCCGTGAGGTGCTGGAAAAAGAGAAAGCAGAGGGTGTATCCCGTAAACTCTGCTGCTTTGAACTGGTAGATAAAGGAATTCCCCGCCATGGGTACGAGATCGTAAACGCAGAGGATGAGGTGATCGGCAATGTCACTTCCGGAACGATGTCGCCTGTGTTGAAGATCGGTGTCGGTATGGGATATGTGAAACCCGAGTTTGCGAAACCGGGTACCGAGGTCTACATAAAAGTACGCAACCGGAACCTGAGAGCAAATGTCGTAAAACCGCCTTTTAGAAAGTAGAGATAGATTCAATTGATCTGGAGGGAAAGTCGCCTAATTTCTTTATGGTAAAAAAAACGAAGATAGCCCAAAATCTATTTTTCTTTCTCGGTGGATTGGCGCTCGGGATAATGGTTTATAAGACTGGGTTTGACAATATCTTGATTAATATAAAGCAGACCGGTTGGTGGTTCGTGCCAATTATCGGAATGTGGATTATTGTATATCTTGTAAATACCTACTCCTTTTATGTCATTATCAATGATGGAAGTAAAGAAGCCCGGGAGATAGGATTCCTTCGACTCTTTAAGCTGGTTGTCAGTGGTTTTGCCGTTAACTATATCACTCCTTTTGGATTGATGGGGGGAGAACCATACAAGATCATTGAACTGAAGAGTACATTAGGAATACAGAAAGCTACCTCTACGGTACTGCTCTCCACAATGATGCATCTTGTTTCACATTTCATCTTTTGGATGATTTCTATTCCATTACTGCTTTTTCTGGTACCTGTGCTTTCCGGTTTGTTGGAATGGTTGATATTCCTGGTCAGTATAGCATCATTACTATTCCTTTTCTGGGCATTCAGGATATATACACGGGGAGGGGTGGAAAGAGCAGTGCTGATAGGAGGTAAACTCCCTTTTGTAGGGAGAAGGATAAGGGCTTTCTATAGAGAGAATCAGGAGAAACTCAGTCAAATGGATGGTTTGATCGCCGATCTCTATAAGAATCGTAAGGGAGATTTTGTCCTGTCTCTTGCATTGGAAATTTTCTCCCGTTTTTTTATTTGTGTGGAGATAATACTGATTATGCAGGCTATCAGATGGCCGGTTTCTTTCAGTCAGAGTATATTGATCGAATCCATTCAGTCGTTGTTCTCCAACTTATTTTTCTTTATGCCGATGCAAATGGGGGCGAGAGAAGGTGGATTTGCTTTAGTATACCGTATTCTCGCAATACCGGTAGCATTGGGTATTTTTACCAGCTTATGCAAGCGTATCCGAGAACTCTTCTGGACTTTAGCCGGACTGCTGTTGATACAGGTAAAACGGGGTAAATAGATGGATGATACCTGTTAACCGAGAATCGATAGTGTTTGTAAAAATGATAATTACCCGTAAATCCCTTTCTTTCCTGCCAGAAGGGTGTTTTTTAACAGTGACACGATAGTCATAGGGCCCACGCCGCCGGGAACGGGAGTGATATAGGAGCACTTGGGTGCTACCTCATCGAACAGCACATCACCGGTGAGTTTGAAACCCGATTTGGTCCTGTCACTAGGCACACGGGTAGTACCCACATCGATCACCACGGCACCTTCTTTTACCATGTCGCCTTTCAGGAACTCGGGCACACCCAATGCCGCGATAATGATATCTGCTTGCAATGTGATCTCTTTGATATTGGGAGTACGGCTATGGCAGACAGTGACGGTGCAGTCGCCGGGATAAGCTTTCTGCACCATCAGCATGGATACCGGCTTACCGACAATATTACTACGCCCCAATACCACGCAATGTTTCCCTTTGGTCTCTATTTTATATCTCTTTAGTAATTCTACGATACCGGAAGGGGTTGCGGAGAAAAAACAGGGCATACCGAGTGACATACGGCCCACGTTTACAGGGTGGAACCCATCTACGTCTTTGCGATAATCGATTGCTTCTGTGACTTTTGTTTCAGAGATATGTTTTGGGAGAGGTAATTGTACAATAAATCCATCTATATCGGGATCGTTATTCAGCCGCTCTACACAGGCAAGTAATTTTTCTTCGGTGACATCATCTTCATAACGGATCAGCGTGGAGTTGAATCCAACCTCTTCACAGGCTTTTACCTTGTTGGCTACGTAGGTCTCACTTCCTCCGTCGTGGCCGACCAATACCGCTGCCAGATGAGGTGTTTTGCCTCCGGCAGCTTTTATATTCGCCACCTCTTCGGCGATCTCTTTCTTTATCTGTGCGGCTACCGCTTTTCCGTCAATTAATTGCATATCCTTGGTTGATTTGCTGATTTGTTGATTCATTGATTTGACGATTATTAATTATTAAATCGTTAAATCATCATTACTTCCCGATAAATCTGAACAAGTCGTCCCGGTTTGTCGAGATCATCATATCGAATTATCTTCTTCTCATATTGCGCATTGCCTGACGGCCTCCACCGGTGGTCATCATACGCATCATCTTACGGGTCTCATCGAACTGTTTGAGAAGTTTGTTTACTTCCTGTACGTTGGTCCCACTACCCTTGGCAATACGGGCACGGCGGCTTCCGTTCAGTATCTCCGGATTGGTACGCTCCTGGGGAGTCATGGAACGGATGATCGCTTCGATACCCTTGAATGCATCGTCGTCGATATCCAGGTCCTTGATTTGTTTGCCTACTCCCGGGATCATTGATGCCAGATCTTTCAGGTTACCCATCTTCTTGATCTGCTGGATCTGGGCAATGAAATCGTTGAAATCAAACTGGTTCTTGGCGATTTTCTTTTGCAGGCGGCGCGCTTCTTCTTCGTCGTATTGCTCCTGTGCCTTCTCTACGAGCGAGACAATATCACCCATGCCGAGGATACGGTCTGCCATACGTTCGGGATGGAATACGTCGATAGCATCCAGTTTTTCGCCGGTTCCGACGAATTTAATCGGTTTATCTACTACCGAGCGGATAGATAATGCAGCGCCGCCCCGGGTATCCCCGTCGAGTTTGGTCAGCACCACGCCGTTGAAATCGAGCCGTTGGTTGAACTCTTTGGCGGTATTCACTGCGTCCTGTCCGGTCATAGAATCCACCACGAAGAGGATTTCCTGCGGATTGACCGCTTTCTTGATCGACTCAATCTCGTTCATCATCTCCTCGTCGATGGCAAGACGTCCCGCGGTGTCGATGATGATCAGGTCTTTTCCGTGCTGACGGGCATATTGAATAGCGTTTTGGGCAATTTTGACAGGATTCTTGTTGTCTTCTTCGGCATAAACCGATACTCCAATCTGTTCGCCCAATACTTTTAACTGTTCAATAGCGGCGGGACGGTAGACGTCGCCGGCGACCAACAAAGGATTTTTTCCCCGCTTGCTTTTAAGCATGTTGGCCAGTTTGCCTGAGAAGGTGGTTTTACCCGATCCCTGCAGACCGGACATAAGGATAATGGCGGGATTTCCCTTGATATTGAATTCGGCAGCGCTTCCACCCATCAGCGTGGCAAGTTCATCGTGGACGATCTTCACCATCATCTGCTCGGGTTTCACTGCGTTGAGCACGTCTTGTCCCAGTGCTTTCTCCTTTACCGTTTCGGTGAATTCCTTGGCGGTTTTATAGTTCACGTCGGCATCCAACAGTGCACGACGCACCTCTTTTAATGTTTCGGCCACGTTGATCTCGGTGATCTTACCCTGACCTTTCAGTATCTTGAATGACCTCTCCAGTCTTTCACTTAAATTTTCAAACATAATATCCTTATACTGTTTTTATTTTGCCTTTATTGTAAGCAATATACCAATTCAATTCAGATAATCAGTATGGTGAGAAACGAACCTGAATACCATTTGAAAGTGACTCATTGTTTGCACTATTACCAGACTCGCACCTGTTTCGGCTTAGGCGGTACAAAAATACATGAATTTTTGCCTATATCCAATCTCTCTTATACTTTTCTTGGCATTTTTGCTTTTTGTCGGTAGTTGGATTTTCAGCATGAAGAACAACGATTTGGGGCTGGTACTTGTTTTGAAAACTTTCAATCATAGTTCTCTGAAGATAAATTAACAGGTAGAATAAATTCACGCCCTACACTGTAATGAATAAGACCCTGATGTTGCAACCGTCCAATAATCATAGCTGGGTGCGTATTAAATTCTTGTGCATAAGCTGCAATTTGGTCGGCTGTAATTGAAGTAGGGTGTGCACGTAACAATTTTTCTTCCTGTTCTTTGGAGAAGGTATGTTTCACTGCGAAATCATGTGCTTCCTGTTCTTTCTCCGGGTCGGCAGCGGCAAAGTCAACATTCTCGAGTGAAATGTATTTTTTGCCATGTAAAACAATGTGCCCTAACTCATGAAAAAAGGTAAACCAGAACCTGTCGTTCTGTTTATAACGCGCTGTCAGTTGAATTAACGGATTGTCATTAATCCATCGTGTAGAACCGCTCAAAGGTACTTTAGGAAGTTTAGGTGTAAATAATAAAACCACTCCCGCCTGTAGACAAAGTTTTTGCAATTGCTTAAAGAAGTCTACAGGCTGTTCTACCATTAACTTGCGTATGGCAGGTATATTACTTTTTAGCTTCTTTACATTAAAAGCCGGGGCTTTAATTTGTTTTGCCTGTAACTCACCTTGTCGAAGCCAAGCCGAAATAGCATGTGGTTCGTGCATGTGTTTTAATGATGTATATGCAGCAACTTTAAGTTCAGATTCCATATATAGGCTTTCCCATCCCTTTTGGGTGGCTACACCGAAGTAAGTTAAGAGGTTTATGGTTTTTTCTTCGATTTTTCGAGTAGGTGCTACCCAGTTGAGTTTTGCCATCTCGGTATAGGGAAACTCTTTTGCCCAGTCTGCAGCCTCGGTAACAATGGTTTTCAGTTTTTCTCTTGTTTTAAACTCATCGTAGCGTTGTTGATGCCTCATCCAAAAATTAGCGGGAATTTTGGTCACATTCTCAAATTTAATGGCCATTTCCGGGGTAATGGCACTTGATCCTTTTAGAATGGCAATAATTGTTTTCTCGGGTTTGTCGGTACGTAAAGCAAATTCCTTAATACTCATACCCATTTCTTGCAACTTTTCTTCTAAGGTATCACCCGGGTGAAGAATGGTTTGCGGATAATATTGATTTTTAGATGTCATAATTTAGCCTTCCTTGTGATAGTCTGTAATTTCAATAATTTCGACCGCTTTTATTTCTATCCAAATATACTTACCGTCTTCATCGGTCGGGATGGGTTTTTCTAAAGGCTCAAATATTAAGCGGTAAGGTTGATCTAAACTACAGGCCCATTGTCCTTTTCTGTTACCTGTTAGTTCGTGCCAATGGCCTGGCATATCTCTCAATTCTTCCAAGTTCTCTACTACAAAGAGTGCCGTCATTCTTTTCTTCAATATTTCAAACCTTTTTTTGCCAAACTCTTTGAGTGCAAATCGGTCATCGTTGGCACATTTTTTAATTTTCTTATCTGCAAAGGTAATATTCATTTTTGAAAATTCAAAATATAATTTACACTTTCTGTGAATTAAAAAAATAAAATAAAGCTCTTGTATTGTTTAAAATATCATCTGTTTCTTAGTAATCCTTGATTGGTATTTCCGATTGTAAAGATATAAGAAATCATATTTAGTACTATATAATATGATTTCTTTCCAATATTTATCATGTTGTGTTTTTTCTGTGACATGGTTTACATCATGATAATCTATGAATATGACTTTATGGAATTAATGTATATAAAAGGAATATTGAAAAAATGACTATTTTTGTTGTCTCTTAAGCATGGCGCGATGAAAAAAAGTCCACTCCGTAGATTCATATCTCTCTCTATTGCCGCTGCAATAGTAACCATATTACTGAAATTTTATGCTTATTCTGTAACAGGTTCCATGGGTTTCCTGTCGGATGCGTTAGAGTCGTTCGTAAATCTGTTTGCGGCGATCTTTGCGTTGGTGATGCTCAACATTTCACAGAAGCCGGCTGATAAGGAACATGAGTTCGGACATAGTAAAGCGGAGTATTTTTCCAGTGCGGCGGAGGGTGCCCTTATCCTGATAGCAGCATTCACCATTATCTGGTCAGCTGTTCCGCGGCTTATCGATCCCCGCCCCATTGAAAATATCAACACAGGTCTGCTCTTTTCGTTGCTGGCGTCGCTTGTTAATCTGGCTGTGGGTATGACGTTGGTCCGCAACGGGAAAAAAAGGAGATCTCTCCTGCTGGAGGCAGACGGAAAGCATCTGATGGCGGATGTGTGGACTTCGGCAGGTGTGATTGTGGCAATCGTGATCGTGAAGTTCACCGGTTGGTTAATCGTCGACCCTATCATTGCCATCTTAGTGGCACTCCATATTATCTATACGGGATACAGACTGATCAGCCGTTCTGCCAGCGGTTTGATGGATGCTTCCATTCCCGGCGAAGATTTGGAGAAGATTACTAACTATCTTGATTCACTGAATGACCAAAAGATTGAATATCATTCGCTGTTGACCCGTGTGGCCGGACGCCGTAAATTTATCGCCATGCATATACTGGTTCCGGGTAAGTGGACAGTGAAAGAGGCACATGACTATGCAGACGAGATTGAAGAGACCATTGTGAATATGTTCGATGAACCGGTGACGGTGCATACTCATCTGGAACCGGTGGAAGATCCCGCATCGATGAAAGATATCGGTATTGACCGACAAGAGATCGATGATCATCTGTAACCTCATTAAGAGTAGCCTTCATCCGAAAGAAAAAAGCTGCCGCATAGTGCGACAGCTTTTCCATTGTTTTTTTCTATTGTTATTATCGGGCTGCGATAGCTTTTAGGCAACAGCGGAACCGATAAGGAACACACCGGCCAGTGCCACGATGGCATACAACTCCGGGAATACGGCAAGGATAAGGGTGTTTCCGAATACATCATTTCCCTGTCCGATGGCGGCGATACCGTTGGCACAGACCTGCCCCTGGCGGATGGAGGAGAGCAACCCCACCAATCCCATGGCAATCCCTGCCGCGAAAGCAGCAGCGGCCTGGATGGCTGTGATGTCGGGCGTCAGGATATTGAAGATACTCTGGAACATGAAGTAACCGGCAAAACCGTATAACCCTTGTGTGCCGGGCAGCGCCGTCAGCACGAGGAAATTCCCGAATTTGCTGCTGTCTTTCTTCAGTGCTCCGATCGCTGCATTCCCGGCAATGGTGACCCCGTAGGCGCTGCCGATACCTGAAAGTGCGATCATAAGTCCGATGCCTGTATAGGCGATTAATAAGTTGGTGTCCATAATGTTTTGTTATTTGTAATTGTTTGAATTTTTTCGTTTATTTCTTATTCTTTACTCTTCACTCTTCATTCTTCATTCTTCACTCTTCACTCTTCACTCTTCATTCTTCACTATTTCCTGAAAGGATTGTATTTTTTTCCTCCCCCGGCGAATTCCGCATTTTTATAGAACTCCACAAAGGTGAGGCGCAGCGGGTGTACAAAAGCGCCGAGCACGTTCATGAACATGTTGATGCCATGTCCGAAAAGGAAGATCAGCAGGAAGACGAGCGAACCCGCGATCACGTTGTCCGGCTTTAACCCCAGTGCCAGGCTGTTGAATACACTCGCCAGGATACCTCCGGAGAGACCTAAGGCGAAGAGGCGCACGTATGACAACACATCACCCAGCAGGCCGGTGGCCATATTGTAGGTATCCCACAATCCGAGTCCCACGTTCATGAACGGGTTCTTTCCGGGTGAGTTGAAGAAGAAGATCAGCACGGCCGATAATCCCATCACGATGAGGTGGACCGTACCACCCATCGGCATAAGAGCCGGGAAGAGATAGGCCACGCCTACGCTGAAGAGCAGGACAAACCAGCCGATGGAGGAGAGTGCATGCACCCATCCAAACTGCTTGACGCGGTTCACGATCTTCAGGAACATGGCGAATATGATCTGTATGACCCCTAATATAAGGGATAGCATAAACATCTGTTCATTATCGAAATAAACCTGGTCCCTCATATTCTCGAAGAAGGGTATGTTGGTCTCGTAGATACTGAAACCGAAGAAGCCGCCGGTGAGCAGTCCGCACACCATGGTGGAGGCACCCAGTATCTGTACGAGCGTGACTATGCCGCGCATCGATCCCTTGATCTTCTCCTTCGCGAATATCTTTGCCATTGTGGCCGCTACCAGCAGCAGTGTGCCGTATCCCATATCTCCCAGCGACAATCCGAAAAAGATCATATAGAAAGGGGCGAAGAAAGGGGTGAGGTCGATCTCGTTGTACTTGGGTAGCATGTAGAGCTCTGCGATCGGTTCGAAGAGCCGCGTGAACCGGTTGTTCCTGAATTTGATGGGCACATCGTCTTCAGGGGCGGGGTCGGACACCTGGTAATAGACATCCTGCGACTCTAAGTAATTCGTGATCTCCGGCACGTTCTCCTCCGGCGCCCAGCCCTGTAAGAGCATCAGTTTATCTTCTGCCGCAGGGGTGGCGCTGCGGGCTACCCTGGTGAAAAAGATATCCGATTCCAGCACTTTCAAGGCAGCTTCTGCCGACGGGATTTCCGCCGTGAGCGCTTTCAAGGCTTCATCCTCTTTTTGTATTTTCTCCTGTAACGAGTCGATCAGATTGGAGAGCGCCTCTAATGATACTTCGGGGACTTTCATCTCCTCCAACTGTAATTCGTCAGCCGGCTGTACACCTTTTGTCACCGTGATGAAATAGGTTTTGGATGCTTCTTTATGAATGACAATGGCGTTATAGCGCGTTTCCCACTCGGGATCATACTCCCTGTCGGGCACAATAAAGAAGTGGATATCATATCCCGCCTCTTTCAGCCGGTGGATATTCTCCGGGTCGAAATTTCCCCAAGGGCGTAAGGTGTCACGCTCTTTAAGGCTGACCTGTAACTGCTGGTGGAGAGCCGACTTTTTATTTTCGATTCTCTCTATCTCTGCCGGGATATTCATTCCCCGTTCTATATCGACATCATGAAATGGGGCGGCTGCTTTCTTGTCACGCAACTGCTTGAGTTTCTTGATTGATTCACTCAGCCGTTTCGATGCAGAGAGGTAGTCTTGTAATTTCTCTTCATCCACCTTTATATTATCCTGCTCCGCCACATGTATCATACCCAAATCACGCAGGGCATGGAGGAACCGGTCATAGTCCTTATGGAAAGAGATAAAAATAAATTTCTTCATTGTAGCTACCATACGCTTCCCTCCTGTTCTCTACGTTGTTCCTGATGAGCACGCATGATCTTCTGCGACGATTTAGAAAGGTTTTCCTCATCTTCCAGATAACGTTTTATCTTCAAAATGGCTTCCTGATAGCCCGGTATCTGTACTTTCTCGAAGAGGTTGACCTTCTGTGTGGTTTTTTTCCTTGCATACTCGAGCCGGGAGAGCCTTATCTCCTGAAAATCGCGGCGGATTCCTATCTCAGCCAGTCCTTCGAGGGTTTTTACCCCGTCGAGAAACCATTTGGGGCGGTTGAAAAGGCTGAACGGCCGGATCTCAAAATCTACCTTATCAAGCATTGGCAGGAGTACTCCCGCAATCTTTCTCTTTGAAAGGTGCACATCTTTTATGCGCAACAGGGTAGGGTCGAACTCCGTCCACATACTCACCATCTTATCGTACGATTTGATCTTTGCTTCGAGTTCCTTGTCGAGCTCTTCTATTTCCGCTTTGGTCTTTTTCACTTCCATCCGCAGCGCCGATTCTTTGTTCTGCAGCGTGGGAAGCGCCCGTTCACGTACAGCCAGTTGTTTTTCCAACTGCTGGCGGGACGTTTTATTATATTGAAATCGAATAGCCATTATTGTTGCCAGTAGGTATCTATCAATTCCTGTTTCATATTTACCTCGGCCGGTTTGAAATGCCTTGACAGCAGCTTCCATGTGTTGTCCAGCATTTCGGTGGTATCGAGGTTCACATCGATAGCGAGTATCTTTTCCGAATAATCCAGGGCAAACGAGAGAGTCCGGGTGTCGTAATCGGTCAGGTCGAACCCGTTCTCCATTTTCGTTTTGGCATTGGCGGCATCGGCATAGAGACGTACGGCGGCGTTCATCACCTGCGGGTGGTCTTCGCGGGTCTTCTTGCCCTGCACCAGTTGTTTCAGGCGGGAAAGTGAGCGGAACGGATCCACAACTACCTTACCTACATCACTGTCGCGGCGCAGGAAGAGCTGCCCTTCCGTAATATAGCCCGTGTTGTCGGGTACGGCATGGGTGATATCGCCCCCGGAGAGGGTAGTTACGGCTACAATGGTGATGGAGCCGCCCGCCGGGAACTGCGCTGCTTTCTCGTATATCTTGGCAAGGTCGGAATAGAGCGATCCGGGCATCGAATCTTTCGACGGGATCTGATCCATACGGTTAGATACGATAGAGAGCGCATCGGCATAAGATGTCATATCGGTAAGCAGTACCAGCACCTTTTCGTTTTTATCCACTGCAAAATATTCAGCAGCCGTCAGTGCCATATCGGGTATCAGCAGACGTTCTACTGCCGGATTTTCAGTGGTGTTCATAAAGCTGATGATCCTGTCCAGAGCCCCTGCGTTGCTGAATACATTCTTAAAGTAGAGGTAGTCGTCGTTGGTCATCCCCATACCGCCCAGGATGATCTTATCGGTCTGTGCGCGGAGTGCCACAGTAGCCATTACCTGGTTGAACGGCTGGTCAGGGTCGGCAAAGAAAGGGATCTTTTGTCCCGATACCAGCGTATTATTCAGGTCAATGCCCGAAATACCGGTGGCAATCAGTTCCGACGGTTGCTTGCGGCGTACCGGATTGACTGAAGGGCCTCCAATTGGTCGTTCTTCTCCTTCGGGTACAGGTCCGCCGTCTATCGGATCACCATAGGCGTTGAAAAAGCGGCCTGCCAGTTGTTCACTTACCTTCAATGAAGGAGATTTTCCCATAAAAATCACTTCGGCATTGGTAGGAATACCCTCAGTTCCTTCGAAAATCTGGAGAGTTACCTCATCGCCGATGATTTTTACTACCTGTGCCAGACGACCTTCTACGGTGGCTAATTCATCATAACCTACATTGGTCGCCTTTACCGAACAGGTGGCTTTGGTGATCTGGGTAATTTTTGTATATATTTTTTGAAATGCTTTTGCCATAAAATTCAAGATTCAAAATTTAAAATTCAAGATTGTGAATTGAAAATAGACGGAGTCAAATTGTAAAATTATCGAATCATCACATTAGTCAGATACTTTTTTTCGGGATATCAACTCGTCCAGTTGTTTCCTGTATTGATTGAACTTATCCGACCGGAACTCCGAGTAATTCATCTGTCTTCCGATATTGATCAGTTCCTTGAAAAAATCGGCAACCTTGTTAAAATTATCGAACTCGAAATCGGTACGACAAATATCGGTCACCATATCCAGGATATATTTCTGCCGTTCGATGGGAGTTACCGAGTCGATATCGTCGAAAGCATCCTGCTGAAGGACGATAAAGTCGATCAATTCCGATTTCCAGAAAGTAACGTGATATTCTGTCGGTACTCCGTCGTCCCCCAAGATATTGATCTGTTCTGCAATTTCTTTTCCACGTAAAAGTCGGGTCTTGGCTTCGTTTACCTTCTCTGTCCAGTCACTCGATATATGTTCCGAGATATACTCTTCAAACTCGGGATATTCGATATATTTGGAATAAGAGTCGATCGGGTTGATGGCCGGATAACGTTTCTTGTCGGCACGATCCTGCTCCAGTGCGTAGAAACAGCGGGCCACCTTCTTGGTGTTTTCGGTTACCGGCTCCTTGAGGTTACCCCCGGCGGGTGATACCGTTCCGATAAAGGTGATGGAACCCTCTTTTCCGTTGTTCAGGATCACGTGTCCTGCGCGGCCGTAGAAGTTGGAAATGATGGCCGACAGGTCCATCGGGAATGCGTCGGGACCGGGAAGCTCTTCCAGGCGGTTACTCATCTCACGGAGCGCCTGCGCCCAGCGTGAGGTGGAGTCAGCCATCAGCAACACTTTCAGTCCCATGGAACGGTAATATTCACCGATGGTCATGGCGGTATATACCGATGCTTCACGGGCAGCTACCGGCATATTAGAGGTATTTGCCACGATGATGGTACGTTCCATCAGTTTGCGGCCGGTATGGGGGTCGATCAGTTCCGGAAATTCGGTAAAGATTTCCACAACTTCGTTGGCACGTTCACCGCAGGCGGCAATAATCACAATATCTGCTTCCGCCTGCTTGGAGATGGCATGCTGTAATACCGTTTTACCCGTACCGAATGCTCCCGGGATAAATCCTGTTCCTCCTTCCACGATGGGGTTCAGGGTGTCGATGGATCGTACTCCCGTTTCCAGTAGTTTGGAAGGACGGGGTTTTTCTTTATAAGCTGTGAGCGGCATTTTTACCGGCCAACGCTGGATCATGTTTAGTTCGGTTTCCTGACCGTTACTGTCTTCCACTACGGCGATGGTTTTGTAAATATTGTAATCACCCTCTTCCGTAATGCTTTTTACAGTATATTCCCCCTTCATGATGAATGGCACCATGATCTTGTGGGGCTGGAAATTCTCATCCACTTCTCCCAGCCATGATCCGGCAGTCACTTTGTCACCCGGTTGGGCTATCGGTTTAAAATGCCATAGTTTCTCCTCGTCGAGCGGGAAGGTGTATTCACCCCGTTTCAGGAAAATCCCTTCCATCTTATCGAGATCGTTCTCCAGTCCGTCGAGGTTGCGTTGCAGTAGTCCTGGTCCCAGTACTACCTCGAGCATATGACCCTGGAACTCCACCTCCGTACCGACGGTTAGCCCGCGGGTACTTTCAAATACCTGCACATAAGCGTTGTTTCCGACCACCTTGATAACTTCCGACATTAAACGGGTGCCATCAAGGTCGATATAGGCGATCTCATTCTGGGCCACCGCACCGTCTACTTCCACAATAACGAGATTGGATATAATCCCTTTAACTGTTCCTTTTGTTAGCATATATGATTGTTTGTATTTTTTTCTTTCTATATATCCTCCGGTCTTTGTATCTCATTCTTTAATTGTGTGATCAGTTCCCGGAAAACACGCTCTCCCTCTTCGGCGTTGAGGCTTACCCACCGCTCCAATATCCTGAGTTTACAGAGATAGGCGAAGATATATTCGATATTGAAATAGTCGAACAGGGTGTTGCCCTCTAACCAGTCCCAGCGGAATTTATCGATCTTACGCTCCCGCTCGTAAATATCCGGTTCTTCCGCTATCCGCAGGATGTCATCGTAATAATCAAGTTCGCGGCTGATACCGAAATCGCGTGCATTGGCATTTTCTCTGATGAGGTTGGCAATTTCGTTGTTTCCGACAACCACTTGACTGACATCCATTCCGTATTTCCTCGCGAAGATAGCAGCAAGGATATTGCCGATGTTGAGATTCATTTCAAACCAACCAGAGATCAGACTATTTTTTACCTCCATCCCGTAGTCTGCATATAAAGAACTGATAAGGTCCTCCAGCGTTTTCAGGTGTCCGGGTATCTCTTCATCCAGCCATGCCCTGACGGTCTTTTCGAAATACGGCGGTACCTGTTTGTTCTCTATGGTATCTCCCTCTTTCACCTGCCGGATCACCTCTTCCAGTTCGGCATGTGAGAGTATTCCCTGCTTTTCCAATTCACTCTCCTTCTTTTCCAGCAACCGAAAAAGATTGTCGTTGTCGTAAGAGAGAAAATAACTGTACAAAAGCTTTTTATCTTCCGGTTCAAGGGCTTCGTCGAGCATCTCCCTGAACTCCTCTACGGAGAAGGGTAGTTTCATGCTATCGAAAGAAAAATCGGGTAATCCGGATATAAAATAGTAATATTGATTCTTAAAAATCATAGGCAAAGCCAACCTCCTGAAAGAGATCGATGAAAATTTTCAGTTTCTAAAAAAGAAGTTGTTGGATCTGGGGCCGTAAAAATTCCCTGAAGTAGTTGACAAACTCTTCTTCTCCGAATTTTACTTTGTAGGAACCATCTTCGGGTGCGAGGGTGAATCCGGTTTTGATGCCGTTTACCGATTCGATCTTTAATCCTTTCTCCAGTAGGTTTTTCGCATGTGACGCGATATAGGATTTCAGTTCTTCCGGATTTTCCACGCCAACGGTCAATGTGTCGTTCTTCGACCAGTTTTGTACCAGTTCCACGATCAACTGTTGCATAAATAATTTGTCTTCCACAACCGTTTTTACCTGTGTGGTAGACAACTTGTCGGTCACCAGATTGATGATTTCCGTTTTTAGTGCTTCGGTAGATTGGGCAGCATAGAGTTTCAACTCTGCCTCTGTGTTTTTTCTCAGTTCTGCGCTTTCCTTTTCCGCAGAAGAAATCAATTCTTTGGCTTTGGTGCGAGCCGCATCCACTATCTGTTGTTCTTGCGCCCGTGCTTCCGCAATAATCCTCCCGGCTTCTTCTTTGCCCTTTTCGACGCCTTCCGTGTAAAGTTTCGAAGTAAGTTCCTGAATCTTATCCATATATTAGTATGTAATGAGTTTTTTTTCTGAAAAACTGACACTCTTTCTTCCCAGTATGCTGATTTTTAATATGTTGTGAAAACATATAAAGTGAATTTACAAATTTACAAAAAAGAAAGTATAATTATTGCTTTATCATTTCAAAAAAATAGAATCTTTTATTAAAAATGGAATTTATTTTGTTTTCTGAAATGAAAATGATACAGTAGCTACTGTTTTGTATCTTTTGACAAAGATATGATATGAAGAGGTTTCCTGTTACATTAACTCCCCGAAACGAAAGATTTGGGTACTGAACTGCATAAAGCCATTACCCGGTCGTATATACGGTCAAAAAGATAATAACCGGTCAAATTGGGGTATATCGTCTTTTTGAAGTAATTTTGCGCCAATGGACAAAAAAATCTTCAGGCTCGCCCTTCCCAATATCATCACCAATATCACCGTCCCCTTGCTGGGAATGATCGATATTGCCATTGCCGGCCGACTCGGCTCGGCTGTGTATATCGGAGCCATTGCACTCGGTGCCAATATCTTCAATATGATCTACTGGAACTTCGGCTTTCTCCGGATGAGTTCCAGCGGGTTTGCCTCCCAGGCGTTGGGAGCCCGGAATTTTCCGGAGGTGATGAATGCATTTATCCGTTCGCTGGCGATCGGTCTGGGAGTAGGGATGCTGATCATATTATTGCAATATCCTATAGGGATGTTAGCTTCCGGTTTGATACAGTCGGGCCCTGAATCCACGGATCATGTGATGACCTATTTCCGTATCGTGGTATGGGGAGCGCCGGCTGTATTGGGTATGTATGCTTTTAAAGGGTGGTTTATCGGTATGCAGAATGCGAAGATTCCTATGGTCGTCGCCATACTGAATAATTTGCTGAATATTGTCCTGAGCCTGCTTTTTGTGTTCGGCTTTGGGATGAAGATTGAAGGGATCGCATTAGGAACAACACTTTCACAAGTTATTTCGCTGATGGTGGCAGCCGGGTTCTGGTGGAAGTACTATCGCCGATTACGGAAATATATCCGTAAGGAAACTATTTGGGACAGACAAGCTATACGGGAGTATTTCAGGGTGAACAGTGATATTTTTGTCCGTACTTTTTTGTTGACTTTGGTGACTACCTTTTTCACCTTTGCCTCCTCAGGAATGGGAGAGACTATATTGGCCGTGAATGCTTTGCTGATGCAGTTCTTTATGCTGTTCTCCTATTTTATGGATGGTTTTGCCTATGCGGGTGAAGCGCTGACCGGACGGTTTTATGGAGCAAAGAACCAGGAGTACCTGCAATGGATGATCCGCAGGGTCTTTTTCTGGGGATTGATAGTGAGCCTTGCTGCTGTAGTGATCTATATGCTCTTTCCCGATCCGATATTGCATATCATGACCAATGATCTTGTTATTATTGAGCATACCAAAGATTTTATGTTCTGGACGGTGCTGATTCCTGTTGTCGGCTTTGCCGCTTTCTTGTGGGACGGCATCTTTATCGGTGCGACCGCTTCCGCCGAGATGCGGAATGCTATGATACTTTCCTCCATCGTCTTTTTTGCCTGCTATTTTATCATGACACCGCTGTGGGGAAATAACGGCCTCTGGCTGGCGTTTATCCTCTACCTTTTTGTGCGAGGTGCTACGCAGACCCTTTGGGCAAAGAAAGCATTACGATTACCGTGATAGAAAACGGCACAACCTACATGAGGTCAGAACAATTGTCGGATATACAACGGGAAATTGAGAAACAGGCTTATGATAAAGTAAAGAGTTTAAATTTATCATCTTGATAATGGAAAATTTTGAAGATTACGAGAAAGAACTGAAAACGATCAACATCCATACTGCAAGTCGTATTTCGTTGGTGATTACCATTGCCGCGGCAATATTGTTCGGTATTCCTTTTTATTTTATATGGAGGCCGGAGTTCTCATTATCGCTGCAACAAAGTCTGTTATTTGTATTATTATTCTTAGTCGGTATTGTTCTACATGAACTGATCCACGGTTTTTTCTTCGGTTTATTTGCTGAGAAGGGGTTTAAAAGCATTCGGTTTGGAGTGATGTGGAAGATGCTTACACCTTATTGCCATTGCAAGGAGCCGCTAAAGATAAAGCATTATTTCCTGGGTGCATTGATGCCGGCGCTACTACTGGGAATCGTGCCGGCCGTTATATCGCTTTTCAACGGCAGTGGACTGATGCTGTTGTTTGGAATTATTTATACCGGTGCAGCAGCAGGTGATTTTATGATAGTATGGATACTGCGGAAAGAGCATCCTGAAACTTATGTACAGGATCATTCGTCGGAAGTGGGGTGTTTTGTTTACCGGAAGAGTTAGTATGATATCGAAACATAGAGATAAAGTATCTAAGCGGCAGTTTCTGCTTTTATTGATCAGGGTTGGTGCATTGTTTGTAATGATCTTTCTGTTTAGCCTTAGCACAACGCTTTCGGAATGGTATATGCGTGTGATTTATCCCGTTGTAGCCATAGTGCTCTCTTTTATCTCGAATATTTTCTCCTTTTCGTTATACGATATATTTTTGATCGTGGCGGTGCTGCTGTTGATAAAACTGATCCTGTTCGTCATCATACGAAAGATCTCCTTTTCGGAGTTTCTTTTTTCGCTGATCCGGTTTATGATGGTTATCGTTTTCTGGTTCTATTTTAGTTGGGGGATTGCTTATTTCCGGGAAGACTTCTATGGTCGGAGCGATGTGAAGGAAATGGCATTTGATCCGGAAATTTTCAGAGATTTTGCCGTCCGGTTTATTGACCGGGCGAACCTTTACTATGCCGATTGTACAGATATGGACAGGCACGAAGTACGGCGAGATATTGAGTTATCGTACCGTATAATGTATGAGACGTTAAGAATATCTTATCCCAACGGGAAAAGGAAGCCAAAGCCGATGATGTTCGAATCGGTCTATTCGAAAATGGGTGTTTCCGGCTATTTCGGCCCATTCTTCAATGAAATCCATGTGAATAACTATAGTCTGAATTTCACCTGCCCGTTTACTTTAGCGCATGAGATGGCCCATCAGTTCGGCATCGCTGCCGAATCGGAAGCAAACCTGTATGCTTTTGTTGTTTGTGCCCGCAGTGACGATGAAAAGATACGGTACAGCGCATATGTGTCAACGCTCCGGTATGTGTTGAACGATATACGCCGGTTCCTCCCGGATGAGTATGAATCGCTGGTTTTGTCCATCCGGCCGGAGATCATTGCAGATCTGCGACGAAACCGGGAGCATTGGCTTGCGGCAAGGGACGAATCCCTGTCGGATATGCAGGATAAGGTATATGATGCTTATCTGAAGACAAATAAAGTAAGTGGAGGGCAGGCTAATTACTCTGAAGTAGTCGGCTTATTGGTTTCAAGTTATGATGTTTTATTATAAGCAATCAACTATAATTCCACATCCCACATTCCACATCCCACATTCCACATCCCACATTCCACATCCCACATCCCACATCCCACATCCCACATTCCACATCCCATATCCCACATCCTAATGTCTTACTCCAAATATTCCCCGACTTTACCGCTGATCTGCAGTAAGGAGATTTCGTAAAGTTTGGTATTGTACCGTGCGGTGAGAAGCCGCTGTTCCGCTTCGAGCAGGCTGTTTTGCGCTTCCCGCAGTTCCAGTCCCGACAGGTCTCCGATCTTGTACCGTTCCATGGCGATCTCGTAGTTCAACTCCGCATTTTCGAGGCTTTCTATTTCCAGATTGGTCAGTTCCATGTTATTCTGATAGGCCATCCACATATTGGAAAAGTCGCTTTCCAGTGCCAGTTTGTTCCTTTCAACCTGTAACTCCCGGTTCTGGACGGTGATCTCGGCATTTTTCTGCTCCCTTCGGCGATTGAACCCGTCGAAGAGGGTATAGCCGAGCGTAAGTCCCACGTTCGGCCCCCAGGTCCGTTGCCTGTCGAATGTTCCCGTATTATAGTTATAGTGCGTAAAACCATAACCTGCGTTCAATCGCAGATAGGGATAATTGCGGCTTCTCAGGGTTTTAAGATCCAGTTCACTCAGCGTTTTGTTTTTTCCGCTCAGCAGGAGAACCGTGTTGTGTTGCATGGCCCGGTTGAACAATTCTTCTTTCGAGAGGGCAGTATCGAAAAGAATGGTAGTGTCTTTCGCCAGGAAGTGTTGCTCCACATCGCCTCCCATCATCTCATTCAATCGTATCCGGGAGCTGTTGAGAATCTCGTACTGCTGTATAAGCAGTGAGCTGTCTGCATTGAAATCGACTTTCGCCTGTTGCAGGTCGAGCCTTGAAAGGGAACCCACCTGATAACGTGCTTCCACAATGCGCAACCGTTCTTTGGAAAGCGATACCGCATATTGAAGGTTTCCCAGCCGTATCTGCTGTTGCACATAATTATAATATTCCGCCGTGAGGTTGGCGATGAATTCCTCCACAGCCAGCCGGGTATTTAATTCCCCCACAGTTTGTAACTCTTTCAGTCGTTGATAGTTGGTTTGCACCCGGAAACCTTCGAAGAGTGTCCAATTGAGATTCAGTCCGGCATCCAACGTTTGTGTATTGGAATTACGAGTTTCTATAGCCTCTCCTCCTTCTGCAGGATACTGATCGGAATTGCTGTTGCGCAGATTATAACCGGAGTTAAGACTGACTTCCGGCAGGAATCCGGCATTTCCCAATGTGACATTATTGTCTGAGATCAACTCTTCATTGCGTACTATACGCAGATCATAATTGTTCTCCAGCCCAATCCTCAGGCATTCCTGCAAGTCCATCACAGGCTGTGCGGATGCAGCGGAAGCAAGCAGGAGAAAGAGCAGTAACGGCACATTCTTTATCATCATATAGTCTGTTTTCAATTACCAATTATCAATTACCAATTATCAATTACCAATTACCAATTACCAATTATTTGAGAACCAAGAGCCAAGACTATAGAAATTCAATATTCAATATTCAATATTCCTCCACTTCTTGACTTCTTTATTAATTAATTTTCTTGGCACATTAATCACATCAATCCCTTAGTCCTGATCCAAATCTCTCTGTTTCTTCCTCAACCTCTTCATCTCTTTTGCTTCCCTGTCGGTAGAGAGATAGATATACATGGCCGGAATGAGGAAGAGAGTGAGCAAGGTAGAGATGAGCAATCCACCCACTACGGCCGTACCCATTGCGATCCGCCCGTTGGCTCCTTCACCGGTGGCGAACATAAGAGGCAGCAACCCAAGGACAGTAGAAATATTGGTCATCAGAATAGGACGTAACCGCTGTAATGACGCATCAATGATCGCTCTGAGTTTATTGATGCCGGCATTCTGGCGCTGGTTGGCAAACTCCACGATAAGAATACCATTCTTGGTAACCAATCCGATAAGCATAATAATTCCGATCTGGCTGTAAATATTCATCGTGATCCCGAATATCCACATGAACAGTAGTGCCCCGAACAGAGCCAGAGGAACCGTAAACATGATGACAAACGGGTCTTTGAAACTTTCGAACTGCGCGGCCATCACAAGGAAGATCAATACGATGGCCAGTGCGAAAGCGAAAAGCAGGCTGGAAGAACTCTCCCGGAAGTTCCTGGATTCGCCTTCGAGGGCAGTCCTGAACGTTTCGTCCAGCACCTCGGCGGCAATTCTGTCCATTTCTTCCAACCCTTGACCCAGTGAATAACCGGGTGCCAATCCCGCCGAAATGGTGGCTGAATTGAAGCGATTGTACCGGTAAAGCTGGGGAGGGGCAACCGACTCTTCGAGTTTCACCAGGTTGTCCATCTGAATCATTTGTCCGGCATTATTCTTGATGTAAATAGTTTTCAGGTCGACCGGTGTGTTGCGTTGCTGGCGGTTGATCTCACCCAGGATCTGATACTGTTTACCGTTCATATAGAAATATCCCATCCGCTGGCCGCTGAGCGCATATTGCAGGGTTTGGCCGATATCGCGGGTACTTACCCCTAACATGGCTGCTTTGTCGCGGTCGATGATTATCCGTGTTTCCGGTTTGGTAAACTTCAGGTCTACGTCACTCATCTGAAAGTAGGGACTTGCGTTCATCCTGTCCATAAAAGGGGGAATAAACTCTTGCAATTTTTCAATATTAGGCGCCTGTAACACATACCGTATTGGCATGCCGGCACGGCGGCCGCCGAAGGTGGATTGTTGCTGTACGAACGCACGGGCGGCAGTCTCATTCCTTACGGCAAGGGTGAGGGCATCGGCTATTTCCATCTGGCTGCGTTCACGTTGATCCATATCGGGCAAAACTAAGCGCACCATGCCGAATCCGCCGCGGGTCATGGTGATGTTCGATTCCCTTTCGGGCGCGACAGAATCGGCGATCTCTGAGATACGGTCGGTATAGTCCCTGATAAATTCGTAGGTAGCCCCTTCCGGAGCGGAACTTCTGACCATCACCACGGAGCGGTCTTCTAAAGGGGCCATCTCTGCGGGGATCATGTTCCAGAAAAGGATAATAAATACCCCGGAAACAATGATGACGGGCAGGACGAGCCATTTGTGGCGCAGAAACGAACGCAGCGATCTGTCGTAAAACCGGTTCAACCCATCAAAGATTATTTCGGTCTTTTCGTAAAGTTTATTCTTTTTCCGTCTTTTGGCGAGCATTTTGGATGAAAGCATAGGCACAAAAGATAAGGCGGCAAAAGAGGAGATGATGACTGCTCCGGAGATTACAATACTGAATTCACGGAACAGCCGCCCCGTCATCCCTTCCAGAAAAACAATCGGGAAGAATATCGCTACCAGCGTGATGGTAGTGGAGATTACGGCAAAGAATATCTCTTTGGATCCCATAATAGATGCTTCCTCGGGATCCATTCCGCTCTCTACTTTCTGATAGATGTTCTCAGTCACCACGATGGCATCGTCCACTACAAGTCCTACTGCCAGTACGACTGCCAGCATCGACAACACATTGATGGAAAATCCGGCCAGATACATCACGAAAAAGATCCCGATGAGCGAGATAGGGATCACCAATGCGGGGATCAATGTCACGCGCCAGTTCCTTAAAAAAATAAAGATGATAGCTACGACCAGGATGAAAGCGATGACTACCGTGGTTTCCACCTCATGGATGGAGGCCCTGATAAACCTGGTATTGTCGAATGCCACGTCGATGGCCACATCTTCGGGAAGGTCTTTGCGCATTTGCTCCATGCGTACCCTTACCTCGTCGGCAATATTGATATGGTTGGCACCCGGTTGTGGAATGATCACACAACTCACCATAGGCACACCGTTCCTCTTGAGGATATTCTGGCGGTTAGCCGCATCCAATTCGGCGTATCCCACATCGCGGAAACGTACAATACGGAAGTCATTCTCTACTAAGATCAGATTGTTGAAATCTTCCGGGGTTTGCATCAATCCCATGGTACGTATGGATTGTGCTATATGGTCGCCCTCTATACTTCCGGCAGGAAGTTCGATGTTTTCCCTGTCCAGTGCGTTTTTAATATCTATCGGGGTGATATTATATGCCGCCATCCTGAGAGGATCAAGCCACAGACGCATAGCGTAGCGGTATTCACCCCATATCTCCACAGCACTTACGTTAGAGATGGTCTGTAGCCGCTCTTTCACAGTAAGGTCGGCGATCTCGGAGAGTTCCAGCATCGAACGGACGGGACTCTGTATGGTGATCTGCATGATGGGATCGGAGTCGGCATCGGCTTTTGATACCGTGGGAGGATCTACATCGCGGGGCAGGTATCTTTGCGCGATGGAGACTTTGTCTCTTACGTCGTTTGCGGCGGTCTCCATATCCACGCTCAACTCAAATTCCACGGTGATCCGTGAACTGCCTTGGCTACTTTGGCTGATGAGCGACCGGATACCCGGAATACCGTTGATATTCTGTTCCAGCGGTTCCGTAATCTGGTTCTCAATTACTTCCGCATTGGCACCGGGATAGGATACGTGTACGGTAATGATGGGGTTATCCACGTTGGGATATTCGCGGACGGGAAGGCTGGTATAGCCGATCAGACCGAAGATAATGATGATCAGCACCATTACCGTGGCCAGTACCGGTCGCTTTATACTTAATTCCGATAAATTCATCTTGTATTAATCTGCTCTGTTTTCAACCATCTGGCCGATTTGCACCGGCATCCCGTTCCGTAACTGCATTACACCGGTGGTCAGAAGAGTGTCGCCGATATTCAGGCCGCTGATCACTTCTACTGACGAGGATGTACGCATGCCTGTAATAATCTCCACTTCCCTTGCGTTGCCGTTGTCGTACAGATAGGCAATATCGCGCCCCATCTCCTTGATACTGGAGATACTTGGTATGACGACGGCATTGTCGATCTGATCCAGGTTGATCCGGACACTGGCGGACTGACCCGGTTTCATCCTCCTGTCGGTATTGGGATAGCGGGCTCGTGCAAAGAGATTGAGGGTTTGTACGTCTAACCGTGATTCCACGGCATAAACCGTAGCATTATATACTGTCAGGTCATTTTCCACCGTGAAAAAAATTTCGGTTCCCGGTTGGATCATATTCACGAAATTCTGGGTAAGGGAGAATTCGATTTTCAGGGGTGAGATCTTGGTGAGATTGGCTACCACTACCGAAGGCGATGCGTATGCCCCTTCACTCACCTGCCTCAACCCGATCATACCGTCGAAAGGGGCTCTCAGCTCAGTCTGCCGGATACGTGCTTTCACCAGATCTATATCGGCTTTCAGTGTTTCTAGCTGCGTGGCAACCGATTGGTACGTTTCCTGGCTGATGGCATCTTTCTCAAGGAGTGTCTGTTGACGATACAGCCTGTCTTCTGCCAGCGGCAATTGGGCTTCCAGTTTTTTGAGCTCTGCCTGTAACGGAGCATCGTTTACCTTTGCCAGTAATGCCCCTTTTTGTACATAGGAACCCTCCTCGAAATAGATATCGGTGATCTTTCCTGCCGACTCGAAAGTGAGATCTACCTCCTCGTCAGGCAGCAGAACCCCTGTGATCCGGAACATATTGTTCAACGTTTGGGGCTTCAGTACGGTCGCGTTTACCATCAGCGCCCTGCTACCACCTCCGCCTGTATTCATCCGAACGGGAGCATTATCCTGCTCCCCGGGAGTAAGTAGTTGTTTGATCCTTGGGAAGAATGCCATCCCCAGAATTAAAACTGCGATGGAGGCAAATACAATTATTTTTGTTTTCCTATTCATACAATTGTGTAATTTCCTGTCGGCTAATATGCGTAGTATGTATTATTTTATCGCTATATTTCTTATTCGCAAAAAATCTTTCAAAAATACCCATTAAACGAGAGAAAACGTAACATAGAAACGGTTTTTAGTTTTTTTTAGGCCTTAAAATCGATATATCATCCAAATAAGTCGATGAATCCTATACGGATCAGCAATTAAATAACTATTTTTGACATTCAAAAACAGAGATCAATACAAATAAAAATAAGAATAAGTAGGTGTATGAGAAAATTGTTTCTAGCATTGGTGTTTATTATGAGTGGTATACTTCTGGCTGAAGCCCAGGATTGGGCGAACCTGGAGCGGTTCAGGGAGGATAACGCGAAATTGGGATCGGCAAAAACGTGTGACGACCGGGTGGTCTTTATGGGTAATTCCATTACACAGGGTTGGAAAGAAAAGGTACCTGAATTTTTTGAGGGTCGTCCCTATATCAACCGGGGGATTAGCGGGCAGACTACACCGCAGATGTTACTCCGTTTCCGTCAGGATGTACTTAAGTTATGGCCTAAAGTGGTGGTGATCCTGGCCGGAACGAATGATATTGCCGGTAATACTGGCCCGTCGACACTGGAAATGATCGAAGACAATATCCATTCCATGACGGAATTGGCACAGGCGCATGGCATACAGGTAGTATTGTGTTCGGTTCTCCCTGCATACGACTATCCTTGGCGCCCCGGTTTGGAGCCGGCTCCTAAAATTGTGGAATTGAACAAACGTATTAAGCAGTATGCCGGCACACGCGGGGCTGTCTATTGCGATTTTTTCTCTGCCATGGCTGATGAGCGTGACGGCCTGCCGGAAGAACTGTCGGAAGACGGCGTGCATCCAAACAAGGAGGGATATGCCATTATGGGGCCTTTGGTGGAGAATGCCATTGCCCGGGCACTTCTTATGTGGAAGGAGTTTAAATAATATTTTTATTTGATCTTTTTCCTATTGGTTTTTGGATCTTGGCGGCAATCCCAAATTGCCGCTATATATACTGTATCCCCTTTTATATAGTAAATAACTTTGTAATTATTTACTATTAATCCCTGAAATATTTGAGGTTCATTGATTAATACTGGTTCAACCGCAGCCATTAGAGGAAAATCACGAAGTCGGTCTATTTCATCCAGAAAATCATTGTATAATCTAATCGCCGCATGTTCATTCGTTCCGGCAATTGAATTATAGATGTCTTCTAAATGCTCTTCTGCTGCGATTAAGAATTTTATTTTCATTTACGGGGATGTTTTCTTCTCATTTCTTCCATAGATTTGCCTCCTCCGTTTTGTTCATCTTCAACAGAACGTCTTACTTCCTCTATTAACTCTTCTGATGAAAATTGACAGGGAGTAGTTTTTATTCTACGATAGTAGGCTTGTACCCGTTCGATTACAGAGCTATCTTGCTCGTTTTCTATTTCTTTTTGAAATTGGGCTTTCAATTCTAATGTTGCCATGTACAACTCCTTTCTTTTTTGATACAAATAAAGATAATATTCTTTTCTCAGATTGTGGAGATCTGTGACAATTTAGCATTTTTTCTTATTTTGCTTTATAATCATTCCTAGTTCCTGCTCCTTTGGCTGTATATGGTAAATATAATTACAACTACTCCCTGACTCCGTTTACTATTACGGTTCTATGAATTCGTATGCATTGATATCTCTTAACCCGGGTGCGCTGAAGTATGTTCCCAAATCTCCCCTGATCTTTACTTTTTTATCGAAATTGTCTGGGTTACCTCGTAGATTCAGTGCATTTCTGGCACTTCCGGTGCCCAGCATCACCGGTATAATCCGAGCCAAGTCAGTCTCTCCTTGATTGTCCGCCAGTGCGAGATTGCTTTGAGAGACATCACCGGATAAATTGGTCGAAAAACTGTTCATGGAGGAAGACGAAAAATATCCCACAATATACCCTTCCACCCATACACCGGCTTTACCTTGGTATTCTTGCGCTTGGATTACCGTGTAGGGAGATCTCTTTGACCCGGGTATTATCGGAGGATTTTCGTTCGTGGTAGATACGGTCGCATTGGTGGAAGGTCCCTCAATCCAATTGGATATTGTTCCTACGGTAACGGCGGGTGTCCGATCCGAATCTAAAAAAACATTATAAATGTACCGGGTCGATTTATCGAAAGATTGGATCTCCGGTACACTACTCAGGGGGTATTTGAACGTTTCATCATCCAATAGGAACCACAATTCCATCCCGTTGAGGCTGGATGTGGGCAAAAGGATCGCCTCGGCGGTCGCTCCGTCGGATGCCACCATACAGGCAATATTGCCGGTTGCGGAAGGCGCCGACAATGTCCCGTCCGTAAGGTTGAAATTGGCATTTATCCCTGCGTTGGTGATAATTACTTCTATGCCGTTCAGGTTAGGTATAAATTTGTGCTCTATCGTGAGCGTGATTTTCGCCAGTTGGTGGGAGAACAACATATTGACATTGGGTTTACCCGAGTTGAATGCTTTTGCATTATCGGAATAGAGGAGGTCTATATCGGACTGTACCGACTGATTGGACAGGTCGATAGGATATGTCAAGTTGGCAATCATCTCTTTATAAGGATAATATCCGATGAAATCCACATTCGATCCATCGAGCGGGAAGGTAATGGTGGTTGCCCCTTTTGCCGGTAAAAACGTTGATGTGCCTGTAGTTTCATACTTTGTATTCTGCACGATGGCCGAAGGTCCGAGTGCTTCGCCCGATTTCTTCATATACACGCCTATGGCATCTCCTTTATCCCACGTGGAACCGGAGGCGCGGGTCTGCAGCCCCTCGATCGCGGCACTTAATTGAACTTTCTCGCCTGCGCCTGGAGGGATTGGCGTATCCCCTTCGCACGAAGCGATGACAAAACAGATGAGAGAACAAAAGAACACTAATTTTTTTGCTTTCATGATGTGATTTTTTTTGATTTTCACCTTGTCAAGGTGATGTTCTGAAAAAAATGAGTAGTGAATAGTACAAGGTCAAAGTACGCGGTATAGATAACGTAAACTAATCTCAGCACCGTACCACAAAGATTATTGTACGGCGGAAAGGACACACAAGATATATTATCCCATTTCTAAAATGAAACGGAATGCAATTACAAAATAATACATGTGAAATCCAAATGTATTAACGAAATAATATTTAAAAACAGTTAAGGTCTTGGTCGCTGTTACTGGGTTGACAAGTGTCTCTCAATGAGACACGTAAAATCAAATAATGATTTATATTCCAGTAAGATGGTAATTTCCCGATCCTAATTCGATTTCGATACTATTTTCCGTTTCCGTAACATTCCTTATGCCCTTCCCTGTTGGTGTCGACACGTTCAGTTCCTTTGGCAACCTGATGATGGCTGAACTGTTTCCGGGAATGGTAATATCCCAATGGAATGTTCCGTTTTCTTTTTTCCATTCGCTTTTAATTTCTCCGTAAACCGATTTATAGGAGGCTTTTACATGCGATAATCCTTCGGGGAATTTCGGCTCCATCAGCAGTTTTTTATAAGCCGTACTTTCCGGATGGTTTTTGATCCCTGCCAGATCCTCATAAAACCAGATAAGCAGATCGCCCAGTAACATCACATGATTCGCGGAATTCATTGCCGGATCGGCCGTATCTCCGTTCCACAGTTCCCAGATGGTGGTCGCCCCTTTTTCGATCATATATCCCCAACTGGGATAGGTACGGTTGGTGGCGATCCTGTAGGCCAGATCTACATTTCCCTGTTCCGTCAGACCGCGCATCAGGTGCTGGATTCCCAATACTCCTGTGCTAACATGACCGTTGAAATCCACCTCTGTCTTGCGTACGATATTGTCGAACACTTTTTGTTCATATCCTTCCGGTACCAGCCCCAGGCGAAGCGAAAGAATATTGGCCGTGACAGTATTATTATCATACAAAGCTGAATCAGTATTGAAAAAACGGGCATTATACGCCTCTTTGATCTTCGATGCCAGCTCTTGATACCCTGCTATATCTTTCGTGTTGCCAGTGAGCTTGGCAAATTCGGTCATCAGGTTCAGCAGGCTGTAGTATACGGTGGTGCTTAAAACGGCTCCGGCTGTTTTCCGGGAAGGATCCTTCGAATGGATGAGTTCCTGTGATTCGGGCGGCATGCACCAGTCGCCGTATGTATCTTTGGTGAGGATATAATCCTGCATCGATACCTGTTGGATACGTTCCAGATAGCGTTTCATGGATGGGTAGTGCCTTTTTACCGGTTCGGTATCGCCAAACTGCAGCCACAACATCTTTGCCCCGTAGAAATAGGCGGCCGGCCAGGTTACATCGTCATTAAAGATAGTCCAGTACCGTGGAGAGACCACCGAAATGCTGCCTTCGGGGCTTTGCGAATCTTCGATATCCTGCAGCCATTTACTATAAAGTAGTGCATTGTTGAACACGAAGGCTTCTCCGAAGCATCCGGTCGCACGGTCACCCAGCCAACCCTGACGCTCATCGCGTTGCGGACAGTCGGTGGGCATACCCCTGTAGTTCCCGCGGATTCCCCAATAAGCGTTTTTGAATATTTGATTGATGGTTTCGTCGGATGTCTCGAATTGTCCGGTCGTTTCCATTTGGTCATAGATAACCCTGCCGGTGAAATCCGACAATTCCGGTTGGTAATCGAGGCCCGATATTTCTACGAAGCGGAATCCGTGAAAGACGAAAGAGGGTTCCCAACTGAAATCCCCGTCTTTCGAAGGCGTATAGATGTCGGTAACCTTTGCACTCCGCAGATTTGCCATATAGAGTGTTCCGTCGGGATTGAGTATTTCCGCGAACCGCATTGTGACAGGCTGATCTTTTTCACCTTTCAGCCGGTTGATCTTTATCCAGCCTACCATATTCTGTCCCATATCCAGGATAAATTTTCCGTCGGTCAGTTTTGTGATAGCTACCGGTGTCAGTTCTTCCTGTACGCGGATATTCGGATTGGGTTGTGCGGTAAGTGTCCCTCCGGGTGCAGACATTATATCGACCTGTTTCCAGGTAGTATCGTCGTAATTGATCTTATCCCATCCGGGAAGCTCCATCCGGGCATCATATTCTTCTCCGTCGAATTCGTTATTGGCAATGATGGGGCCTCTGGAGGTGACTTTCCAGGATTCATCGCTGACAATAACATCTGTTGAACCGTCGTTGTACTCAATTTCCAGTTGTGCCAGTAGTCGGGGAAAACCGAACACCTGGGTTGGGGATTCGCGCATACCGAAATAGCGACAGTTACCTAATTTTACCCCCAATAGATTACTATCTCTTTGAATCAGGGAGGTAACATCATATACGTTGTAATATACTTTTTCAGGATACCATGAAACCGTGGGGGCAAGAACGTCATCCGATACTCGCTTTCCGTTTATATAAGCCTCATAGGCGCCTTGCCCGGAGATATAAAGCACTGCACGTTTTACCTTCTGTTTACTATCGAAAGGTTTTCGCAGATAACGGGCAGCCAGACGGGTATTTCCCTTATCTGTTTCACCCGGATTTGAAAGTGCATTTTCGCCAATCCATTTGGCCTGCCAGCCGGCAATGTCCGGTAGGGCCATAGACCAGTGGTTGATCTTACTCCAGGCTGTTTCTCCCTGATTGGTCGTTACTTTTACCCGCCAGTAATATACTTCTCTCGGAGAAAGTGTTTCTCCCGTATATGGGATAAGTATGGATTCATCATCAGCAACAATTCCCGAATCCCATAACAAGTTGTTTCCTTTTTCCAGATCCTGCTCCGATCCTGCTACCTGAATCTGGTAGCTTTCCTGCTGCAAATCAGGTTGGTTAGAGGTGATCTGCCATGAGAATCGGGGTGTCGATGTGCTCACTCCCTGGGGATTCTCCTGCATTTCTACCTTCAGGGAATCCACTCTGACCGCTGTTCCCTGACATCCGGCCATGAATATGGCCAGGATAAGTCCAATTAAAAAATGAATGTGTTTCATATTGATTAAGAAGTTAGAAATTAGAACTCAGAACTCAGAAATAAGAAGTTAGAAGTGGAGAAGTAGAATTACTAATTATCCAATTAGCAGTTTCAAAAAAAATTCACTTTTCACTTTTCACTTAAACCACCTTCCCACCTTATTCATATTGACATATTAGCATATTATCAAATCAATATCGGTCAATTACTGAACCGGTACTTTCCTGCCGGAATTTCAAAAAGGATGTATCCTTCTTTTCTGCCAGTTTCTTTGACATGTTCAGCATTCACATGTACAGTTTTTTCGTTGTCATAGGGGAACAGGACTGTTGCGGTACAGTTTGGCGGTACAGTTACATTTAATGTAATCCTTCCGTTTTCACGCTCCCATGAGGATTCTATCAACCCGGCCGGAGAATCGAATGAAGCTTTTGCAGAGGATATTTGTGTTTCGGTGAGTTTGGGTATCCGTACCATAAACTTTCTGAATCCGGGAACATCGGCATCCCTTCTGATACCGGCCACACCGTCGATATACCACGCACCGGGATAGAGATAAGAGCTGTGCAGCAGTGAGTGCCCCGACAAATCCTTTTCCCACATCTCCCATATAGTAGTGGCTCCGCTTTCACGCATAAGCCCCCACCCCGGATAGGTGGTCTGGGATGTCATGGAATAGATGAGGTCGTCTCGCCCCTCTTCACGTAATACTTTAAAAAGCATTGCACCACCGGTGATCCCTACGTCGATATGTCCGTTCTTATGAACGAGAATTTCTTCAGCCAGTCTCTCCATCACCTTTGGGCGTAATTCAGCCGGCATGATATCGCCATAGAGAGCCGCAGAAAGGCTCCGCATCGATCTGTCCGAATAATTATGATCGTCCGGATGATAATATTTGGCATGGATAGCTTTAGATGACTGTTCTGCCTGACGCGCCCATTGTTCTGCCTCTTCAGTTCTTCCGATCACCCTGGCAATTTGTGTTGCAGTTTTCAGGTTATATACCCAATAGCAGTTATTGAAAAAGATATTTTCATCGGAATAGTTATTCATCCCTTGCGACGTAGCTCCCGGCCAGAGCCAGTCGCCCAGGAAATCCCACCGTGCGCCGTACCGTTTGAGCATATCGTTTTCTACATGAGTATCGAGAAATTCCAACCAGCCTTTGATCATTTCGAAATTATCTTCGAGCACCCGCATATCATCATGATGTTGATATATGAACCACGGGAGGGTGACCACTATTCCGCCCCATGCCGGGCCGCCGCCACCATGGTAGGTCGGTGCTGTCTGAGGGAGTATACCTCCACCCAGTATCCTGCCGCTTCCTTCCTGCTTGCGTGCCCATTCCGGATCGTTCATATTGCCTGTCATCGGTTCTGTTCCCTGCACGTCGCGCCAGTCTTCCAGCCATTTGGTATAGAAAGCACCCAGTTTGTAATTAAACAGGCCGGTTTCGGAAGTGGCATGTGCATCGCCGCCATAGCCGAATCGTTCGCGTTGGGGACAGTCGACGATAAATCCGCCAAGAGACAGATTCTCAAAAGTCCATTTTACCGTATTGTAGATCCAGTTCTGCAACGGATCGGAACACTCGAAACGGGTTGCGTCATCGAAAGCGGTACGTACCATCCATCCTTTGATCTCCTCTTTTTGGGGAGCCGATCTCAAGCCTTTAATCGTGATCCATCTTCCCGAACTGTAGTTGAATCGGTTTTCAAATGTGCCTTTTCCTGAAGCACCGATAACGTAAGCGTTCATCAACCCGAACGTTATTTCTTCCTGACCTCTTTCCGAAAACAGAAACCGGATGGTATCGCCGGGGTTGCCCTGTACTGATATTTGTGTCCATCCCGCGAAATTTACGCCCATATCCACACGGTAAGAGCCATCGGGGCGGGATTCGACGGCGACCGGATGAATCTCGTCAATCAGGATGTTGGTTTCTACCTGCTGAGTTGATAGTTCAAGCGCCGGTGTGTATACTGTGGCGTTTTTCCAGTTGCGGTCGTCCAGGGTTGCCAGGTTCCACTCTTCCACCTCTTTACTAGCATCCCATATCTCGCCTCCGTATCCTCCTACTCCAAATCCCCAGTTCCCAATCAGCTTATTGGGACTCGGATAGGTTTTCCACGACTGATCGGTAGCGATCCTCGCCAGCTTGCGGTCGTTGGCATCGTAGATATCCGTCTGGGCGATTACCAAAGGGGTACGGGGTTTATCGGCCGTTGCGTAAGGAGCAAAGATAGACCACGAAGTTCCCAGCCATAGGGCGATGACGTTTGTGCCGGATGTAAGTGCGGGTGCAATATCGTAGGCAATGTAACGCGCCCGTTTAGTATGGTCCGTTACTGCCGGTGCAAGTACATGATCATCGATTCTTTTCCCGTTGACATATACTTCATGATATCCTACCGAAGCGACAAACAGCGTCGCTTTAGACGGGTTTTCCTTTAAATCGAAAGTTTTCCGGAACCACGGATCATACATTTTGTTGGGTCCTTCCGCCGGATTGTAAGCCTTGTCCGTACCGATCCACTTGGCTGTCCATTCGTCCTGAGAAAACAATCCCGTGCTCCATTCAGCTGTTTTGCCGTAAACCGATATCTTTCCTTTTTCATCTTTTACTGATACCGTCCAGTAATATTTTTGGTCGGATTGCAGCGGTTTACCTCTGTATTCTATCAGTTGCATATTGTCTGATTCGATCCATCCGCTGTCCCACATGTCGCCGAAATGGTCAGCCCTTTTTTGCAGCGAACTTCCTACCAGTATGCGGTATGCTGTTTGTCGTTGTCCGTAAGCTGATTCATCGGTCGGTTGGAGTGTCCAACTAAAACGTGGATGCGTTACATCCAGACTTGCCGGATTCTTCAGGTGTTCACAGGTGAGATTCACCGGAGCGACTGATGCTTTTTCCTTCCCAAAAACCGTTATAGCTAGAGAGGTGAGAATTAGTATAGCCAGAAAAAAGATTATTCGTTTCATATGATTAAATTTTGAACTCAGAATTTTGAACTCAGAAGTTAGAAATTAGAAGTCGGAATTGGAGAAGTATAGAATTGGAGAAGGGAAGAATAACAGGGTAATCAGCCAATTATCAAATCGTTAAATCATCACATCATCACATCACCACATCACCACATCAACCTTCAGCCACTTATCTTAAATGTAAAACTATGAGTTCCTGCATCCAGTTTTATTAATTTGTTTCCTTCCACATAATCGGGAAGATACAAAGTGGCACTGCTGTTCGCAGGTACCACAACCCGATAGTTTATCTTTCCTCCTTCCCATTTCCATTGAGAACGGATCAGGCCATGGGGTGAATTAAACTGTGCATCGAACCGCTCCAAATCTTTTTCAAAATGGGGGCGCAGGATAATATGCTTGAAACCGGGCTGTGCGGCATCGGGGTAGATGCCTCCCAGTCCTTTGAAGAACCACGCGCCGATCTCGCCGAACATCATATGATTGTCGGAGATGTCCCGCTCGGCATCCAGATCCCAGTTCTCAAGCAGGGTAGTGGCTCCATTCACAATCCACCATCCCCAGGAGGGATAAGTGTCCTGCACCGCTACCTTATACGCTACATCGGGATAGCCGTTTTCACTTAATGCGTTTAAAATAGCTTTGGCCCCTAATACACCCACATCTAAATGGAATCCGGCTTCTTCCACTTTCTTCGCAAGGTTCTGTGCTACTTTAGGTATCATATCCTCCGGTACTACTTTCCATTGTAACGGAACACTTAGTTCGGTTTGGGTTCCGCTGGCGTAAATACCGGTTTCACGATCCAGGTATTTCTTGTTGATCGCATTTTTGATTTTCTCTGCCAATGCGGAGTAATATTGATGATCTGTTTCTTTCCCGAACAGTTTTGCCGCTTCGGCCAGTATTTTTGCATCTACATAGAAATAGACGGAGGAAGTCAGTTCCAGGTTCGAACGTGATTTCACCGGTACCCAGTCGCCACGTCCCCAGGAGGTCAGCCCCCCGGGACTTGTACGATCCACATAATCCACATACCGTTTGATGTTCCCGTAACAGTCTTCCAATAGTTTACTGTCACCATAGAACCTGTATATTTCCCAGGGAATAATGGCAATTGTACTGGTCCAGTCTAATCCGTTATGAGTTCCATAACCCCATCCTCCCGTAGGAATAATGTCGGGCAACACTCCATTGGGTTGTTGTTCGTCCCGGTGGTCGGCCAGCCATTTCTCATATACGGTGATACCGTCGAAATTGTAGAGGGCGGTCTCTATGGCAAAATGGCCATCACCGGTCCATCCGTTCTTTTCGCGTTGCGGGCAATCGGTGGGATAACCCATCAGGTTCGACAGATAAGCATTATTTGTTGCCCACCATAATTTATTGATAAGGTCACTTGAAGTCTCAATTTTCCCGATCGGCGGTACATCGCTATGCATAAAATAAGCAGTCAGGTTGTTTTTATCCAGTTCAACCGGTTTACTGCTTGTTATTTCCACATACCGGAACCCTTTGTAGTTGAAGCGGGTCATAAATTCATCTTCTCCTTTTCCGCTCAATATCAGTATATCCGTCTGGAAAGGATCTTTTTCCCTATCCCCCCGGTAATACACATCGATATTGGACATATTGATCCGTCCGTTATCATACAGACGTTCTCCATGCTTTATCCGTAGTTCCGTACCTTCTTCGCCGGAAACCTTTATCCTGGTTACCCCCGACATATTTTGCCCGAAGTCGTACACATAGGTCTTTTCATCGATCTTATTGACTGATTTAGCGGGGATCGTCAATACATTCCGTATCGGTCTCAATTGTTGGGCGGTAATATTCTGAGAGGGAGTAGAGCGTAATCCTACTTCCTGCCATTGTGAATCATCAAACTCCGGCTTGCTCCATCCATCCTGTTCCAGCCGTGCGTCGTAATGCTCCCCTGTGTAAATACTGTTAAAGATGACCGGGCTGTCCGATTTTTTCCAACTCAGGTTAGTGGGGATGATCTCCACAGTGCCATCGGTATAGGTGATACGCAGGTCCAGACAGAAAGCGGGACGGTTGCGCCAGGGCGCCCGGTGAAAATCCCATACGGCCATTGACTGATGGTTATACCAACCGTTGCCGAGGATCACCCCGATGGCATTTTCTCCTTTCTGCAGTTGAGCGGTCACATCGTGGGTGACATAGAGGTTACGCCTGTCGTAGCGGGTGTACATCGGATCGAGGCGCTGGTTGCCTATCTTTTCTCCGTTGATATGGAGTTCATATAATCCGGCGACGGCAATATATACACGGGCTGATGCGATTTCCTTGGCGGTTTCGAATTTTTTACGGAAGTAGGGAGCGGGTGCATAATGGATATCCCTCCCGTCGCTGATCCAGTTCCCCTGCCAGTGGCTGATATCCATCATCCCCGTTTCAAAAAATTGGATACCGGAGATGCTTTCATTCTGCCCTGCATCCCATATCATCACTTTCCAGTAATATTTTGTGAAAGGGGCAAGGCTATTTCCTGCGTAAGTGACTAACTGCCGGTCTGAGTTCATCTTTCCGGAATCCCATACATCGCCTTTCCCGTTAAGTACTTTCAGGGAATCGGTGCCAATGATGACCCTGTAGGCGGACTGCCGTGCTCCCTGCCTGTTGTCCTCAATCCTCCATGCCAATCTGGGATTAGGGTTATCTATGCCGATGGGATTTTCCAGATGATCGGTTTTCAGATCGACCGGCAAGGAAGATGATCCCCCTTTCAGAAAATAACTGAACGAAAGTAGTATAACCAGAATGGTATATCTGTATAATTTTACCATAAATAAAAGATTGTTTTAGTATAGATCAAAGACGATTTACTGATTTGTATATTTATTGATCACCTGATTAATTATCAAATCGTTAAATTATCGAATTAATTTATTATTGTTGTAAATGAGTGATGTCCGCTCCCCACGGAGGTGTAGTCATCTTGCTGCGGAAGATATACTTTGGCTGTACAATTGTGGGGGACGAACAAATCCATTTTAAATTGATCGCCATCGATTTTCCAGTTGACGGAGATTGTGCCATACAAAGTATCGTAGGATGCTTCTACAAACTTCAGGTCTCCCACCGGTTTCGGTGCAATCACTATATTTTGGAAACCACTGTAGTCTTCTGTCGTTATTCCTGCCAGTGATTTGTAGAACCACTCCTCAATCTGGCCCATCATGAAGTGATTCCATGATGCGCCGTCTCTCGGATCCCATAACTCGGTAAGTGTTGTGGCACCGAATTGCAACTGGAAACCGTATCCAGGCACTTCCCTATGATTATGCATTTTATACATGACTTCGTTTAATCCGTTATCGGCCAACGTTTGGAACAGGTACCTGTTTCCGACATCTCCCGTGGAGAGCCGGTACCCTTTTTCTTGTATGTCTTTTATTAAATTATCCAGTACGGCTTGTTTGTGTGGAGGTTCCACAATACCCGCAAACAGCGGCATAGCATTCGATGCCTGACTTCCCGTACCGTATTGCCGGGTGTTTTCATCGAAGAATTCTTTGTTAAATGCATTTTTTACCTGCTCCCTGAGCGTTGAATAGTAGTCATAATCGTCGGATTTATCCATTATTTCGGCAGCCTGTACAAGGTAGTCAATCACCATATAATAATGGGTGGATGCGGACAAAGGTACCGGGGTGTTTTTCGAAGGGCCATACGGTTCATCTTTCCGGTAATCGCACCAGTCGCCCAACCCGTGTGAGACAATATGGTTGGTCGCGGTAGAGGAGAGGTAATCGGCATATCTTTTCATTACGTCGTAATATTCCGTGATCAGGGATTTATCCCCATAGAACCGGTAATACATAAACGGCAGGAAAACGGCTGTACTTCCCCATTCGGGAGAATCGCGGAATCCTCCTTCAAAAATAACATATTCGGGAGCAATATCGGGAACCAGACCGTTTGGAAGCTGTGCATCGCGTATATCCTGCATGATCTTCGGTGCAAATGTGCTCAGGTCAAAATTGTAAAATAATCCCGGACCGTTCAGGTGCACCTGCTCCAGCCATCCGAGTTTTTCGCGGTGGGGACAATCGGTAAACACCGCGTGCATATTACTTTTAATCGCATTGACAATAATACGGTGGGCTTCATTGAATATTTCATTCGAACAGTGGAAACGGCCTGTTTGAGGGGTGGAGTTATAGACAAAACAGGATTGTATTTCTTCCGGTCTGGCGCCGTCTATCTGTATATATTTATATCCATAATAGGAAAAACGGGGATGCCAGACCTCTTCTGTCCCTCCTTTTAAGGTGTATTCGTAATAGTAGGGTGATCCCGATTGCGATTGGTTCACGGAGCCGTCTTCGTGAATATTCTCACCTACCGTTAATCTTACCTTGTCGCCTGATTTTCCCGAGACTTTGATCATCGGAAAGCCCGACAGGTTCTGTCCCATATCAAAGACATGCGCATTGCCCGCTTTTTTTACCGACTTAGGTGTGTATGTTTCCATTATTTTAACGGAAGCGGTTGTCTGTGGTGTCAGTTGTCCATTGGGGGGACTTTGTACTACTACCGGCCGCCAACCCGAATCATCGAACCCATAAGTATCCCATCCTTTCTGCTCTATTCTTGCATCATAGTCTTCCCCACCATACATGTCATTGAAGATAATGGGGCTTGGGGAATATTTCCAGGTTTCGTCCGATACTATTTCCTGCTTTGTCCCATCCGCATAGGTTATATGCAGTCTGAAAAACAGGGTAGGGGGACCAAAGCTTACCTGCATTTTTACGTACCGGCCACCCTGCTGGTTGAAAAATCCGTTCCCCAATAGTACTCCGACTGCATTGTTGTGTTGCAGGGCATCGGTTATATCATACGCGTTGTAATAGATTGTCTTGTCATAATCGCTCCACATCGGATCAAATTGGGAATCTCCCACCTTTTCTCCGTTCAATGAAAGTTCATAGTGGCCTAATCCGCTGATATAAATAATTGCCTCTCTGATTTTCTTATCGATGGAAAAATCTTTTCTCAGATAGATACTTCTTTTGGAAAGGGGATGGGTATTCATCCATTTTTCGGCTGCTTCCGATGAGGCAGCCAGTGCGTGATAGACTCTTCCTTCCGGGATATTGGCGTCTTTTTTGTTGATCGCCCCGATCCATTCGGCTTTTAATTCCGTATCCGAAGGAGCCATCCGGAATCTGTCCATTTCACTCCATTCCGAAGAGTTATTCCGGGTATCCCAGGCTTTGACTCTCCATCGGTACTCCCTTCCCGGTTCCAATGTTTCCATGCCATTGTATTTTACCTGTTGGCTTTGACCGGATAGCACTTTTCCCGAATCCCATATTTTTATTTCTTTCCCGTTGATACGGGTATAAACCTCTATGGTGTAAGCTGACTGGCGTATTTCCTGCTTATCCGATTGCAGTTGCCATCCGAAAAGAGGTGTGCCTGAAGCAACCAGTAGTGGATCTTGTTGATACTCGCAGGTAAGTTTTATGATCCTGAGAGGATGAATGTTATTTCCATATACTGTATTGTGAGCACAGAATAGAAAGGTTGACAGGATAATTAAAATTCCCGGCTTTTGAAACTTGTGTAAAATGGTTAGTCGGTTTAATAAGAACATGTTGTTGTTTTTTGTATGGTGACATTATTGCTTAATTCCGGCACAAGAAACTATATCTTACAAAAATAAAACATTATTTCCATTTTGTAAATTATTCGAAATGATATAAAGACTAAGATATTTGATATGGGAAAGGATTGTCGGATATAAATTATTTTTTACCCGGTTCGTGGTAAATGGTTAAATTTAATCTGTCGGGAACTATTGATGTATTCATAAGGATGGATAACACATTCCAATTTCCTTAAAAGTTAAGAAAATATTCTTGAGAAGCTTGTATTTGTGAAACAAATTTAAAAAGTGGACTTTATTAGTTAAAATGCAAATTACTTTTTGTTTATTAAAAAATATTGACCGTATATTTGTCAGACAAATCATATAATTAATACAAGACGTATAAAGTACGTAAAATATCAATTACTCATGGAAAGACTGAAAATTCAGAATAATTCTGTTACCCTGGTGGATCAGGTGGAAGACAAACTTTTGACCTATTTTAGAGAGAAAGATCTTCAAACGGGGAATCCTATTCCGAATGAAATGGAATTGTCGGCTTCTTTAGGTGTAGCCCGGAGCGTATTGCGTGAAGCGTTGAGCCGGTTAAAAATGATGGGTATGATTGAAACCCGTACCCGAAGAGGTATGATACTTTCGGAACCCTCCATACTTGGAGGAATGAAACGGGTCGTAGATCCCCGTATTTTAAGTGAAGACGCGTTATTTGATATTCTGGGATTCAGGATTGCATTAGAGATAGGAATATGCAGCGATATTTTCAGGAATATTACGCCGAAAGACATAGAAGATCTCGAAGAAATTGTAAAGGTGGGTATTATGTATGAGAACAATGAATATGCTCCTTTCAGTGAATTTACCTTCCATACGAGATTGTATCAGATAACAGGAAATAAAACCATCGCTGAGTTTCAGAATATCGTGCATCCGGTTATGACCTTTGTAAAGGATAAATTCAAGGAATATCTGGCTCCTATCAATATTAAACTCAAAGAAGAAGGGCGTATCGTCACCCATCAGGATCTGTTACACTATTTGAAAGAAAATGATGAAGACGGTTATAGAAGAGCATTAGAGCAACATTTCGAGGTGTATAAGATTTTTATTCGACAAAAAAACGAAACTATTCATCATTCAAAATGCGTTGTCAAGCAATAATATCTTTTTTGATTGCCATGAGTACTACTTCTGTCATGTATGCAATGGATAATCTGCCATTACCTTGTCGGATAGAGTGGAATAATTCGAACTCTCTTCCTCCGCTTCCGGATAATGAACAAAACAGAGGTGTTGCAGGTGCATTTTCTGGATTTGTCGGCGATGAACTGGTTATTGCGGGAGGAGCAAATTTTCCTGATAAGATGCCATGGGAGGGAGGAAAAAAGAACTGGGAGAGAACACTTTATCATGCCTATACGGACACCCTGGATTTTCAGTGGGGGATTATAACTGATTTTCTGCCTGCAGCTATTGCCTATGGCGTGTCCATACAATTGGCAGAAGGTCTGCTGTGTATAGGAGGATGTGACATGAAACGGTGCTTTGATGATGTCTTTCTCATCTATAAGGAAGGGGGAGTTTTTAAGCTCTCTTATGATTGGCCTTCCTTGCCGGTCCCTTTAGCAAATGCTACAGGTGCGCTTTTGAATAATAAAATATATATAGCCGGAGGTCAGGAAAAGATGATCGAAGAAGAGGCAACGAATCATTTTTTCGTATTAGACCTTGACCGTAAGGACAAAGGATGGGTTGCTTTACCTTCCTGGGATGGAAATGCACGGGGTTACGCAGTGAGTGTTGCCTTCGAAGACGGAGAGTATCCCGGTTTTTATCTTTTCAGTGGGCGGGATTATCGTTCCTCCGGTTATGTGGAGGTATTAACAGACGGGCACAGGTATGATCCGGATATAAACAGGTGGACGCAACTTCAGGGATTTTTTCCGGTGATGGCGGGAACCGCACTTGTGAATCTGGATAACATTGTCTTCTTCGGTGGAGTTACGAAGTTGCTTCCCGGATCGTACGAACATCCGGGTTTTGAGAATATCATCAGGGTATACAGCCCTATGTCGAATACCTTCGTCCATGAGGGAATAGTGTCTTTTCCCGTTCCGGTTACTACCCATATTGCCATACGGGAAAACAAATTTTATATTACCAGCGGAGAAATAAAACCCGGAATAAGAATACCTCTTGTGTATGAGGGACAGATTGTACCATTAGAACAATAACCTGTCGGCAGGAGAGGAAAACGTACCATTAGGGAAATATTTCTCCGTCAGGAAAAGAATGCATCGACAGAGAAATAACTTACCGGCTATCTTGGGATAGTACGTAATGAAACACTAATTATCTTATCAATAAATCAAAATGAAAAATTATCAGAGACTAAAAGGCCTGGTTGCTGCAACTTTTACCCCCATGCTTCCGAATGGCGATATTCATTATGCTGTCATAGATCAATATGCACAGCATATCGCTGATTCGGGTATCTCGGGTGTGTTTGTATGTGGAACAACGGGCGAATTCACATCATTGACGACGGAAGAGAGGAAGCTGATCCTGAAACATTGGGTAAAAGCGGCTGAAGGACGCTTTAAAGTAATTGCACATGTGGGTAGCGATAACCAGCGTGAGTCGGTGGAGCTTTCCCGTAATGCGGCAGAGGCCGGAGCCTGGGGTGTCGGATCTATTGCTCCCGGTTTTTTTAAACCTTCTACAGTGCGCGACCTGATCGGTTTTTTTAAGCCGATAGCAGCCGCGGCTCCCGAACTGCCGTTCTATTATTACAACATGCCGTCGATGACAGGAGTCAGTTTGTCCGTTGCACAATTTTTACGGGAAGGAAAAAAGGAGATACCCAACTTGGCCGGTGTAAAATATACACACAACAACCTGATGGAAATGGGAGACTGTATCCATCTTGACAATGGAACGTTCGAAGTATTGCACGGGTATGATGAAATGCTTATCTGTGGATTGGCGTTAGGTGCGGTTGCCGGTGTAGGAAGTACCTATAATTATTTGCCTTCTGTCTATTTGAATATCATGAAAGCGATGGACGAAGGCGATCTTGAAACGGCCCGGGCGTTGCAGATGCAATCCATTGAAATTGTCAAAATAATTATTAAATACGGAGGAGGAGTAAGAGGCGGAAAAGCCATTATGAATTTGATCGGGATCGAATGCGGAGAATGTCGTTTACCCATTGCTCCGTTTGAAAAAGAAGAATATGATTCTCTCAGAAAAGATCTGGAAGAAATCGGTTTTTTGGGAAAATAGAGAAAGGGATACATCCTGCAATTAGTACCCCTTTCTACAATAATTTTAAAACACGAATATCTTAAAATCATTACAAAGATGAGAAAAAATTGTCGATTTTTAGCCTTTTTTATTTTCTTGTTTACTTCATTGTCTTTCCTTATGGCACAGGAAACAACCGTTACGGGTGTGGTGCATGATAATGAAGGGGAAACGTTACCGGGCGTTTCTGTAGTAGTCAAAGGAACTACTCACGGAACAGTCACGGATATAGATGGTAATTTTGAAATAAAAGTGCCTCAGGGAGCCACTTTAGAATTTTCTTATGTAGGATTCCAGCCGCAGGAGATAAGGATCACGAATCAGGAACGTATCAATGTTGTACTGAATGTTTCGACCGTGGGATTGGATGAGGTTGTCGTTGTAGGGTATGGAACGCAATCCAGGCGTACCGTAACTTCTGCTATTACAAAAGTAGGAGGAGAAGTATTGCAGAATATTCCGATCAGTACTGTAGGTGAAGGATTGAAAGGAAAAATAGCGGGTACCCGGATATATTCCAACGATAATACTCCCGGTGCAGATGCAACCATCCGTATCAGGGGAGGTTCCTCTATTAATAAAAGTAATGAACCGCTTATTCTGGTTGATGGAGTGGAAAGAGCGTTCAGCGGGATTAATCCGAATGATATCGAATCCATAGAAGTGTTAAAGGATGCTGCTTCGACAGCCATTTACGGATCAAGAGCTTCAAATGGAGTAGTATTGATCACAACGAAGAAGGGGTCGATCAATAAAGCCCCTAACATTACTTTTGAAGCCAATGTGGCATTACAGGAAGCTGCAACTTTATATAAATTCATGAGTGCAGCCGATTATTTGAGTATTGTGCGTCCGGCCGTTGCAGTAGGCCCGAATGCACGGTTTAATTGGATGGACGGCTATTCGGCCAGTTCCGGTAATACAGCTTCTTCCATTTATTCAACACGCTATCTGGGCGATGGAGAATCTGTGCCGGCTGGTTATCACTCCATGCCGGATCCATTGGATCCTACGAAAACCCTGATCTTTCAGGATAATAATTTTCAGGATGAGATTTATAAACAAGCCCTGTGGCAGAATTATTATGTGGGACTTGACGGAGGAAACGAAGGTGTTCGGTATAATATCAGTTTAGGATACACGGATGATGCCGGTGTCGCTATTGCAACCAATTATTCACGCTTAAATTTGCGAAGTAATATTGATGTGAATATTAATAAGTTCTTGTCGTTTATGGGAGGATTTGATTATTCCCGTACAGAATCGCAGGAATATGAAAACCAGATGAATGTTATTTCCCGTGGTCTGGCAACTCCTCCTACACAAAAGAAATACAATGAAGACGGAACCCCCACTAAAGGATATAATGCCACTTCTCCCAACCCATTATGGTATGCCTATTATAATGATCAGAGCCAGGAAAACAAACGTCTGTCGGCATTTGGTAAGCTGACTTATCGGATCATAGACGGCCTTAAGGCAGAGGCTCAACTATCGACCTATAATCATCATTATAAGAACGATAGTTTTCAAAAAGCGAATGAATTTAACGGATTACGTCCGGCCAGTTCTTCTTTTGGTGAACTCAGGCGGGATAAACTGGAAGTATATGCAACCTATAATAAAGGAATTGATAATCATTCCTTTTCTGTAATGGGTGGATATTCCTATCAGAAAGATATCAATCAGGCACTGGCTGCACAAGTTGATGGAGCGAGTTCTGATAAAGTGCCGACACTGACAGCCGGGCCGAATAAGAAGAATGCAACCAGCAATTATACGGAGGATGTTACCATCGGCTATTTTGGGCGGTTATCTTATGATTTTAAAAAGAAATATCTTTTTTCGGCCACATTCCGTCAGGATGCCTCTTCCCGTTTTGCACCGGGTAATCAATGGGGTTTTTTCCCGGGAGCATCTGCCGGTTGGATTATTTCCGATGAGAATTTTATGCAAGGAATCAGGAATCTGGATGATCTGAAATTAAGGGTCAGTTATGGACAAACCGGTAATAATGCGATCGGATTATATGATGCGTATGGAAGATACTCTACGAATGCAAAATACGACGGTATTGCGGGTATTGTCCCCTCCACCATGCCGAATCTGGATCTGACGTGGGAAACCTCCACCCAATTGGATTTGGGATTTGACTTATCACTGTTCAATAACCGGTTAACGCTGAATGCGGACTATTTCGACAAAAGAACGGAAAATCTCCTTTTCAGTAAGGAGCTTCCTAATACGACCGGTTTTGCCAATGTACAAACCAATATCGGAGAAGTGAAGTTTTACGGATTCGATATAGAGATCGGTTCGACCAATATTCAGACCAAAGATTTCGAATGGTCTTCAAAGTTTACATGGAGTTTTGTGAAAAACAAGGTATTGAAACTACCGGATAACGGGCGTGACCGTAACCGTATCGGTGGTATTACATTGGCCGACGGAACCGCTTTTGGGGGAACTGCCGAAGGAGAGCCACTTTACCGGTATTACGGATATATGGTGGATTACATAATAGAAACACAGGCACAGGCCGATAACGCCATGTATGATAATTCTGCGAAAGGATACCGTCATTCCGACGGAAAAAGAATTGCCGGACGCAAAGAGATCGGAGATTATGAATGGAAGAACCGGCCGGGGAGTCTGACCAGAGACGGGAAAGATTATATCGACAGCCAGGATCAGTTTTTCCTGGGATATACTGTTCCTCATTCTACAGGAGGGTTGAACAATAGTTTCACTTATAAGAATGTGTCTCTGAATATTTTTCTGGATTGGGCATTAGGACATTCTATCAACAATAACTCGGAAATGCGCTATTTTATGAATACGTTTGCCAATAACTATACCTTGATAGATAAAGTAAAAGAGACCTGGAAACAACCAGGTGATAATACGAAATATGCCCGGTTTACGGCCAATGACCCGGACGACGGAAATGCCAACTTCAGCCGAACATCCAACATATTCAACTATAAGGGGGATTATTTGTGTATCCGAGAAGTTAGCCTACAATACAATATCCCGCCTACCAAACTAACGAAGTTCGGGATCCAGAATTTAGCGATCACTCTGTCGGGAAATAACTTACATTATTTTACGCAAGTGGAAGGAGTATCTCCTGAAGTAGGAGCATCTACTACCTATAATGCCAGTTATTATAACTATCCTCCTATCCGGAAATACTCGGTAGGTGTAAAAGTTACATTCTAAACCTCACATAATAAAAATCTAAAATTATGAGACTTAAAACAATATTATTATTGACGATTTTTGCGGTACTGACTGCTTGTCATGCCGATCTGGATATTCAACAAAAAAGTGAAGTATCTGCGAATTCAATGTGGCAGGATGAAGGAGATGCTACATCTGCCATGTATGGTTTATATAATAAATTCAGATCGACTTTTTCCCAGGGTTATATGTATTGGGGAGAATACCGCACAGGATTGTGGGGTGACGGATTGACCGGACAGACCGCTCGTGATCAGGTTTATCAAAACCAGATACCTACCAATCACGGATATGCAAACTGGGAAGATCTGTACACTACCATCAATCAGGCAAACCTGATCCTCAGATATACACCGGATATTGCCTTTAACAGTGAAGAAGCTAAAAATAAAGTATTGGCGAATGCTTATTATGTGAGGGCTTTCTGTTATTACTGGATAGGCCGTGTATGGGGAGATGCTCCGGTATTACTGGATGGCTTTGAATCCGATAAACAGGATGGGCTTTTTCCTGAACGAGATCCGGCAGATAAAGTGTTTCAACAGGTAAACGATGATATAGCACAGGCATTGTCGTTGGTGCCGTCAGCTATAACAGACAGGAATCTTGCTTCAGCAGGTTCCATCAATATGTTGAAGGCCGATTACAACCTGTGGATGTATAAGGTAAGGAACGGAGGGCAAGCTAACCTGGATGCAGCCAATACAGCTGTTACTGCCGTATTGGGTAATTCGTTCTATGGCTTGGAAGAAAGTTTCTCTACTGTTTTTGAAAATGAGATGGGAAAAGAGATCATTTTCGCCTGGAGTTATATCAAAGATGAATATACGGGTGGTTATCCAGCCGATTATCTTGTTCCCTCACAATATGTTTCGGAGGAAGCTATTGAAAACCCTGTAAAAGTAGGAAGTCATCAGCAATGGTGTTTCTATACGGAAGAATATAAAGCAGTCCTTTCGGAAGATGAGAGGGATCAGAGGACGGAAGTGAGTTTTGAAACTTATTTCGATGAGCCGAAGAATGCAACATTTCAGTGGATCAATAAATTTGCCGGTGAGTGGACAAATGGGACCCGAATATTTGATTCAGACGTAATTGTTTATCGTTATGCCGATGCTTTGTTATTTGATGCCGAAATAAAATTAGCAAAGCAGGATTTACCCGGCGCACTCGTTGCACTGAACAGAATTGCGGAAAGAGCGTATGGAGTAAAAGATTTTTATACTTCCGGATTATCTTCTTCTGCAATTGAAGAGGCTATATTGAATGAACGACTGAAAGAATTTGCCGCAGAAGGAAAACTATGGTGGGATTATATTCGCTTTGGTGTAGCTTTTGAAAAAAATTCCTATCTGGAAGGACGCGAGAATGAATTAAATGTATTGCTATGGCCGATAGCGCAGGCATCTATCAATAGAAATCCGAATCTTACACAAACACCTGGATACGATAAATAAGGGACGAATGAAAAAAATAGTTACCATAATATTTATACTAATTATCTTATTCCAGTCATGTGGATATAACGATAATGTAGAGGTTGGGATTAGCAGTCCTGTTCTCCCGGTATTAACCGGGAAAGATGCGAACCCTGTACTGAAAGTTGAAATGATCCGGCAAAAACCGGTGAACTATACGTTGCAAAAGATCAGTATTTCACTGGAAGGAACCACCGATCTGAACGATATTGAGCGGATATCGCTGTTTAAGTCAGACGATAAAGGGCGTTTTGCAACCGATACTCTTATCGGTGAAGCGCAACCGGCTTCTATTGTTACTTTCAAGGATAATTTCGATGTTACTGAGGATACGCTCACGTTCTGGGTATCCGTTACATTAAAAGAGAACATCGATCTTAGTCACAGGATCAAAGTGCAATGTAAAAGTATCTCTACCGATATCGGGAATATCCGTGTTCCGGCCGCGGATACACAGAGCCTGAGAGTCGGTGTGGCCGTACGTCAGCATATGCAGGACGGGGTGCATACTTCTCGTATTCCGGGATTAGCCACTTCTAAAAAGGGCACCTTATTGGCGATTTATGATGCACGCTATGAAAATGCACGGGATCTGCAAGGACATATGGATATCGGATTGAATCGCAGTACTGACGGAGGACGCACATGGCAGCCGATGCAGACCGTATTGGATATGAACGAATGGGGCGGATTGCCGGAGAAATACAACGGAGTAAGCGATGCCTGCATTCTGGTGGACGAAAATACCGGTGATATTTACGTGGCCGGGCTTTGGATGCACGGAGTGCTTGATCGTGAAACCGGTAAATGGGTGGAAGGAATGACCGAAGACAGTACGCGGTGGATCCACCAGTGGCAGGCAAAAGGTTCCCAACCCGGATTCGGTGTAAAGGAAACATCGCAATTCCTGATCACGAAAAGTACCGATGACGGATTAACCTGGAGCGAACCGGTGAATATAACCCTTCTCAAGAAAAAAGAGTGGTGGTTGTTTGCCCCTGCACCGGGGCACGGAATCACCCTGTCGGACGGTACATTGGTATTCCCGACGCAGGGACGGGACGAGACGGGTAACCCGTTCTCCAATATCACGTGGAGCAAAGACGGCGGAAAAACATGGAACGTTTCCAAACCTGCTTCCAGCGGAACCACCGAATGCATGGCTGTCGAATTATCCGACGGGTCGGTTATGCTGAATATGCGGGACAACCGTAACCGGGGAAATGAAGAGGTAAACGGACGGACCATCGCCACGACAACCGATCTGGGAGAAACATGGACGGAACATCCCACTTCCCGGAAAGCGTTGATAGAACCTACCTGTATGGCAAGCCTGCATAAACATATGTATAACGATGACGGGACGGAAAAGAGTATACTGCTTTTCGTCAACCCCAATTCAACTTCCAGGCGCGATCATATTACGTTAAAGGTAAGTTTTGATGATGGCCGGACCTGGCCGGAAGAATACTGGATACTGCTCGATGAATACAGTGGCCGGGGATATTCCTGTATTACGTCGGTAAATGATTCAACCATTGGGATCCTTTATGAGAGTAGCCAGGCTGATATGGTCTTTCAAACCGTATTATTAAAAGAGATCCGATAATTATATAGGAAGTCGGTTGTATCATGATGAAGATACAAAATAGTAAAATATATCCCTGGATTGTAGTGGGATTGTTATGGATGGTGGCTTTGCTGAATTACCTTGACAGGCAAATGCTGTCGACGCTGCAATCTTCCATGCAGATAGATATAACAGAATTGGCGGTAGCTGAAAATTTCGGGAGATTAATGGGGATTTTCCTGCTTATTTACGGGCTGGTCAGTCCGTTTGCGGGAGCCATTGCCGACCGGATTAACCGGAAATGGCTGATCGTAGGTAGTCTTTTTACCTGGTCGACGGTAACGTATGGTATGGGAATAGCACAGACCTTTGAACAGGTATATTGGTTACGTGCTTTCATGGGGGTGAGTGAAGCGTTGTATATCCCGGCGGGACTCGCCATGATCGCCGACTACCATTCCGATAAAACTCGCTCGCTTGCGGTAGGTATCCATATGACCGGATTGTATGCCGGACAGGCTCTCGGGGGATTTGGAGCGACTATTGCGGCTACTTACTCATGGCATACCGTTTTTCACTGGTTCGGGATTATCGGTATCCTATATGCGGTATTACTGGTGTTTTTCCTTCATGAAAAGAAGGGACATGGAAGAGCCATTGTTCTCCCGGAAGCGGATAATAGCATACAACTGAAAAGGGAACCTGTATGGAAAGGATTTGCGGTATTATTTGCCACAGCCTCCTTCTGGGTGATGTTATTCTATTTTATGGCGCCGAGTTTACCCGGATGGGCGACAAAAAACTGGTTGCCGACACTGTTTACGGCAAACCTGGGTGTGCCGATGGCGCAGGCCGGGCCGATTGCCACCATATCTATCGCTATCGCATCGTTTATCGGGGTAATGATCGGCGGGCCGCTGTCCGACAGATGGGTACAGAAGAATATCAGGGGGAGGGTATATACCAGTGTGATTGGATTGGGATTAACCATCCCGTCGCTGATCCTGCTGGGATTCGGGCATAGTTATGTCAGCCTTATCGGTGCGGCATTGCTTTTCGGCATCGGTTTCGGCATGTTTGATGCCAATAATATGCCCATCCTTTGCCAGATTATTTCACCCAAATACAGGGCGACGGCATACGGCATCATGAACATGGCGGGCGTTTTCGGCGGATATGCCATTACCCGTATTCTGGGAAGCTCCATGGATGCGGGTCATTTGGGCGCCGATTTCAGTAAACTGGCGGTTATTGTATTAGCAGCTATTGTTGTTCTACTTGTTTTCCTGAAACCAAAAAAGGAATATACCTATTCGTAGGAAAGAGCATGCCGGATATAAAACGAATTTCGAGGGGATGAGAACGATATCTTCTAATCAGGAAATTATTTTCATCACAGTATAGATCTCCCGGATCAGGAATCGATAATCCCTTTCTTTACTTTCTTAGATACATTCAAGTATAAAAGTAGTGTTAATATACATAATGAACTACTTGTAAAGAGTGCAATCCAATACATTTTATCATTGGGTAGGAACAGGCCGAGTAGTAATCCCCCTAAGGCGATGATGCCTGCAAATATTGCGGACAGGCTATCGGAAAATGAAAGAATATTTTTATTATAGTCGTATTTTATCAATCAAAAAAATATTCGATAAAATATTTTCCGCTTTCCAGGGAGAGTGTGTCGGTTTGATTCGTAACTACCTCCTTGTTTATTTGGATACCGGTTGTTGGTTTGGGTGAAACCAGTTTTGCGACCGAACCAACCGGTACTTCCACATCCATAACCATCTTTTCGTCAAAGAGTTTCCAGTCGACACTTATCTTTCCGTACGGTGTTTCCTGTGTGGTTTTAGCCCAGGTGACTCCTTCCGGGATTTGGGGATCGATCAGAAATTCACGGTATGCTTCTTTCCCCGGAATAGGGCGGATACCTCCTATAGCCTGGTAAAACCACTGTCCGACCCCGTTATAACAATTATGGATCCGGCTTCTTTCCCCGTTCCAATGCTCCCAAGTGGTGGTTGCTCCCTGTTCCAGCATATACAGATATCCGGGGTATGTTTTCTTTTTCAACATGGAATAGATAAAATCAGGCTCATCTGCAGCAACTGCCCATTCCATCATGATCGGTATACCGACGAGACCGGTATTCAAGTGGCCGTTGAACTCATTTTCCGTCCGTACCTTCAAGGTTTGGGTAAGCTGATCCCTTAGTTCTAGAGGAGCCACTCCGGCAAGCATCGGGAAAATAAGGTCGATCTGCGATCCGGTAGCATAACAGCCTTGTTGGGCATCAAAGAAAGTTCCGTGTATCGTCCTGTTTAATTGTGTTCTCTTTTCGGAATAATATTTTGCCTCTTCCGTTTTTCCCAGCACGCCGGCTATATTCTTCATCTGATCGAAACAAACGGAAATGTAGCAATTATTTACCAGGTCGACCGATCTTTCATCGATATGATCGGGATTGCCGACTCCCTCCGGTGTGGTCCAATCTCCGAGATACCATGCCCTGTAGCTGGTGTCGGGCCAGCGCTTCAATAATCCGTTTACACTATGGTTATCCTCATATTCCAGCCACTTCTTCATCACGGGATAGTATTTTTCCAATACGCGTATGTCGCCATAATGTTGATAGGTGTTCCACGAAGCGGAGATGATAAATCCGCACCAGTAGGGGCCTCCTCCCGCGGCGTAGGGATTGGGTGCCGTGTGAGGCATACTCCCGTCCTCACGGATCACATCCGCCCACGCCTGAAGCCAGTTGCTGTAAAGCGGAGCCAGGTTAAACATGGTTTGGGCGGTTACGGTAGAAGCATTCCCATCCCCTCCATATCCGAGTCTTTCTATTTGAGGGCAATCTACCAAGTACCCGCCAAGCCCTACGCAACGGAGCGTATAGGAAATCATGTCGTGGATACGGTTCAGATCATCATCGGAACACTCAAATGTGGATGCCATTTCAAAATCGGTATGAATTAGATGGGCTTTTATATCTGTTAATTGGGGTACCTGTTTCAGGTTAGAGATTTTTACATAGCGAAAGCCATGATAATTGAACTTATTGATGAAATATTCTACTCCACTACCTGATGCAATATATTTATCTATTTGCCCTTGTTTTGACAGCTCACCATTTTTATTCAGATGATCTGCATACTCCATGACAACTTCCTGTGATTTTTCCAGATCAGGAAAAGTTATTTCGAACCATCCGGTAAGGCACTTGCCCATATCCACCAGTAAAGTACTGTCATTGAGTCTTTCTATTTTTGCAGGATGTATGGTTTCCCTGATTTTGTTCGATTCAACCGTCTGAGGAGTTACTTCATGTTCCGGTATTTCAGCAATCGCAATTTCTCCCCATTTCAATTCATCCGGCGCTTCAAAAACTATATGCTGTGTTTCCAGATTACCGGAAACGGTTTCTCCTCCGTATCTTCCCGTCATCCAGTCGCTGATACGGCTATATTCGCTTTCTCTTCCTACCCAGGAAGGATCACTGTGTAACACAACTTCTTTTGTACCTTCGTGAACACGTTCCATCTGTACCTTTACGGCCGGACCATTGCCTACAACCCCCGGCAACCCATTGGTGTACCAGCCGCTTCCCAGCCAGATGATCAGGTCGTTGTTCCCTGTTTTAAGGAGAGGTGTCACATCATATGTGACGATGAGTGAACGTTTATCAAATTGGGATACTGCAGGCGACAAAATATCTTCATTTACCTTTTTTCCGTTTATGAACACTTCGTGATACCCCAGTGAATTTACATGTAAGAGGTATGTTCCTTTTTTATCCGTACTACTGAGAGAAAATGTTTTCCTGAGTTGAGGAGAGCTATAAAATCCTTTTTCAGAGGGATATCCTATATAAGAAGCAGTCCAGTCATTTTTATCAAGCAGTCCGATGCCGAATCGTGCCGGGGAGCTCCATGAGGATACATCCCCGTTTTCATCCCATATACGTACTTTCCAGAATAGAAGTTGTCCGGATCGGAGCGGTTCTCCGTCATACTCAACCCAGATATTGGATGAGGAGGTTGTTTTTTCGGAGTTCCATAGATAAGCCTCTTTTTCATTCAGTTTTTTAATGTCGTCGGCCACTAAAATCTGGTATGCAGTTTGAGTTGCTCCCTGCCGGTCGGAATTGTTTTTCCAGCTAAATCGTGGTTGAAGCGTGTTAACCCCTAGGGGATCTTTTAAACTTTCACAGGTAAGATCCGATATGGAAAACCTATCCGAGTGGGTACATCCCAAAGTGAGGGTTAGGATAATACCTGGAATTGTTAGTAAAAGAACGATGGTAAACAGATTGCGACAAACTGCCATAATTATATATTTTTATCGTGTTTTTGGGAATGAACCATTTTCTTTTCAGAAACAACATAAAGTACTGTCAATGATTTTCCGGCCATGCAGTTCAATTATACAAAAATAAATATTTTTTTCTATCCTAAAAACTTATATAATGACATAAAACCTTCCTATGTTAGAAAAGGTTGTCAATAACCGACTTTTAGATTCTAACTGAATTCAACAAAAGTGCGTGATGTTTGTTAGAATCATATCCATACACGCAATCCAACCCGTGACAACCTAAAAATGAATGGGGATGAATGAAAACAAAACTGATTACAGTTTTTCATATACAAGACAAGAAATGAAAGATTTAAATAAATATTCAAAAACAATCACACAAGACCCTACACAACCGGCAGCACAGGCCCAATTCTATGCATTGGGGCTAACCGAAGAAGATTTAAGAAAAGCCCAGGTAGGTATTGTAAGTATGGGTTTCGACGGAAATCCCTGTAATATGCATCTGAACCATTTGGCCGCTGAAATAAAGAAAGGGGTGTGGGAAAATGGTTTGGCTGGACTGATATTTCACACAATCGGGGTGAGTGATGGAATGAGCAATGGAACGGATGGTATGCGTTATTCGCTGGTAAGCCGGGAAGTGATAGCTGACTCTATAGAAACGGTCTGTGGGGCACAGTACTATGACGCTCTTATTGCCGTTCCGGGGTGTGACAAGAATATGCCAGGTTCATTAATAGCCATGGGGCGGTTGAACAGGCCTGCCCTTATGGTGTATGGAGGAACCATTGCTCCGGGACATTACAAAGGGAAGGATTTAAATATTGTATCGGCTTTTGAAGCATTGGGCGAAAAAATTACCGGTAAACTCAATGAACGCGATTTTAAAGAAATTGTAAGGCGGAGTTGTCCCGGTCCGGGAGCTTGCGGGGGTATGTACACGGCAAACACTATGGCCTCCGCCATAGAAGCGATGGGAATGAGTTTGCCGTACAGCAGCAGTAATCCGGCTGTAAGTGAAGAGAAAAAAAAAGAATGCCTCGAAGCAGGAAAGTATATCCGTTTACTATTGGAGAAAGACCTTAAGCCGCACGACATTATGACCCGAAAGGCATTTGAAAATGCGATTGCGATTGTTATTCTTTTGGGTGGAAGCACCAATGCCGTCCTGCATCTTTTAGCTATGGCGCGAAGCGTGGACGTTTTGCTGTCGTTAGATGATTTCCAGGCTTTTAGTGATAAAATACCCGTACTTGCCGATTTTAAACCCAGTGGCAGGTACCTGATGGAAGATTTGCATAAAAAAGGCGGTATCCCGGCCGTGATGAAATATTTATTGCAAAAAGGATTGCTGCATGGCGACTGCCTGACTGTAACCGGCAAGACAATTGCAGAAAATCTGGCAGGAGTTCCCGACCTGGATTTTGAAACACAGGATATAATAGCTCCGCTCGAAAAACCGCTTAAACCCACCGGCCATCTACAGATTTTATATGGCAATCTTGCCGAGAAGGGGAGTGTTGCGAAGATCAGCGGCAAGGAAGGTGAAAGATTTGAAGGCCCGGCACGGGTATTCGACGGAGAAAAAGATCTTATCGCGGGGATTGCCAACGGACGCGTAAAGGCGGGCGATGTTGTAGTCATCCGGAACGAAGGGCCAAAAGGCGCCCCCGGTATGCCTGAAATGCTGAAACCGACCTCAGCCATTATTGGTGCCGGTTTAGGTAAAACGGTTGCTTTAATCACCGATGGGCGCTTTAGCGGCGGCACCCACGGATTTGTTGTGGGGCACATTACACCCGAATCTTTTGAAGGCGGATTAATCGGTTTGGTTCACGACGATGATATTATCGAGATCGATGCAGTAGCAAACACCATTAATGTTAAAATCTCCGATGAAGAAATAGCCAAACGCCGCGCAGCATGGAAGCAGCCTGGTTTAAAAGTGACTAACGGCGCGTTATACAAGTATGCTAAACTGGTAAAAGATGCATCGCACGGTTGTGTAACGGACGAGTAGAGGGAGATCTCTTCCCACGCTATTAACCGGTAATTGAATCTTCTGTTAGATGCAGTGTTCCCATTCAGGCAAAAGGCCTCACGCATTAATATTTTACAGACTGAATGGTTACAGGTCCGAAAAGGCCAGATGGTTGTAACCTACTTTGTGCATTATATGGATTCACAAAACACCATGTCTCCCTCTGCGCTTCAGGGATATTTTGGTCCCCGATCAGGCGATTCATCCAGTTATTGACCAATTCGATTTCCAATTCGTTTTTTCCAGGCCTTACTAAATCAGAGATATCGAGTTTGTAGGGGTATGTCCAAACTCCACCCACATAGGTGTCATTAACTTTCACTTTTGCCATTGCGGTCAGATTACCCAGATTGATTTCGATTATTTCATTCTCTTTTACTTCCGGAGCAGAGAAATGGATTGTATAATATGCCGTCCCCGAGTAATACTTAATTGACTCATCCGATGAGGTGCTCCAATCCTGAAGCGTCTCAAAAATCACCGGTTCGGCCGGACCTCTTAATAAGGAATCAAAGGTGACACTCCATGGGCCTTTCAATTCCTCGATGATTTCAGGTGCAGGGTAATTATCCAAAATATCGGTTAGGCTACTTTTTCCAGCCTTATTTCTAAATACGACAAAAATACTTTCATAAGGCGCCAGTTTGATGGATACGGAAGTGGTACGCTCTTTTATTTCAAAAGCAGGAAGAACGCGGATTGATCCCGAAGTTGCTTCCCATAGTTCAGGTTGTTTTCCCGTTACCCTGAATTCAGGATGAATAACCTTCTCCTCACCAGTCTGGTTAGAGATAAAATAAATATCAATATCTTCCATTGATCTGTGCCCGTAATGAATGGAATTGTCTTCGGGCAATATACAATCGGGTGGGAGTTGGAGCATTCCAAAAACCTCCTCCAGCGTAAGACCGTCCATAATCCTACCCTTGCCATATTGTCTATGTGTAACTTTGACTCCATCAATTTCACCCCATAGTTCTGCGGACATCTCGCGAACCTGTGCATCGGCTTCAGGTTGGTTCCGGAGGCTTGGCGAACGGTTGGGTGCCGGACCGAGTACCACGGCTCCGTCATGGACCAGTTTTTTGATCTTTTTGAGCACTTCCGGACGCATAGTCTCTAATTTCGGTAGTACAAGTAGCCTGTATTGCGTGCCGTGTGGTAATGTAAGCATTCCATCTTTTACCTGCATGTCTCTCAGAATCACTTCTGCATTCATGTAGTCGAACTGGTAACCTATCGGGAGAGGAGGATCTGTGATCCCTGTCATTTTGGGTGCATCTTCCCCGATGAAGTAGGCTACATCAGCGACATTGAGCCCCTGTTGTAACATGAAGTTGGTTCTTTTCAGATATTGCGTGAATAGATCCAGTTGGGAGAACCATGTATTCTTCCGGTCGAATTCGTTGCCAAACCATGCATTCACACCGGGACTTTTGTCATCGTAAGGCTGCATGATATATACATGGAGTAAGGTATTGTTGATTCCTTCCGCAAAAAAACGGTCGGTACGTTGTTTCATCAGAGCAGGGTGCCGTGAATAGGCGGGCCCACCTGATGTATTGGATTCTGCTGAAATTTTATTTTTCCCATATATATGCCCGGCTGAAGTGGCAGCACGATTTTCAATATCTCCCAGTTCTCCCTGGCTCCAGAATTCACCACCGATTTCGTCAGACTGCCCACCGTACATCAGGAACTCACCCGGGAATCCCCAATGTCCGTAATTTTCCAACCAGGTGGTCAACCCGTGTTGATGGCTTACATCCCTGAGTCCACCCACATAGTCGTAGGCGACTTTATCGGCTACCATCCTTCTCATATCCCATAAAAAACGATCCGATTCCAATTGGCTGTTCACCACAAATCCTTTGTAGGTCGGTAAATAGGGAACAGGGTCGTAACCATATCTTTCTTTGAATTCTGTCAGAAAATCATCGGTGAAGTTTTGTCCACCCGTTTCATAGCTGTCCTGTACCACCACTTTGAAGGCTTTTCGGTCCGCTTCGGGTATTCTTCTTATTATTTCTCCAATGAACCGGTCGAAATGTCCCGCAATCCACTTCCTGCTCATCTTATCGACTTCCAATCCCGTTGCTTCCGGAGAAGCGGGACTATTGGTCACTTGCGTGGGTGTCATCCCCATACGCAAGATGGTCCATTCCCCTTCGGGGACATCCCAACTCAATACCCCCTCGGTTGATAAATGGGAAGTAATATCAAGGATATCGTCTTCCTGGATGACCAGGCCTTTATCGTCCGCTTCCGGTTGAGAAGGCCATAAATAGGCGTCCCAGTAGGGGAGTGGAGTAGGATGCATTTTAGCTAGTGTTTTCTCGCTGTATCTTTCTATACGGGGGATACTACTTAATTTAACTTCTGCCAATCCCGCCTGAGGAGAGGTGCTTGCCAATGTTAACCGGAATTCCGTTGCGGTTGTTGCCGGAAAGGAAATAACTGCCGGGGCAAAAGGTTCAAAGCCTACATTCAGGGAAGGATTCGACCGGTTAATGTTGAATTCGGAAATAGTTCGGAATTCTCCGTCCTGTTGTTTTGCCTGTAAGACCGCATTTGCCAGCAATGGTGTTTCCGTTGTCCGGATGGTTAAACTTCTTGCCGTAAAAGGATGTTCAGTCTTAAATGTGATATGGAACTCATTTCCATTCGGGAATCGGATCCCTGTTTTGGTGTCTTCATCTGTAATATTTGAAAGGCCCGGTACGGAGGGAGTCGATTGTATAAGGGCGTTCCGGTGGGTTAGATCGTTATTCCCATTTTTTATGGAGGGAAAGGCGATTACTTTTACGTCCTGGAATAATTCTGCCGGTTGTTTCAACTGCTGTACAATTTTCTGAGGACCTTGCAGGATTGTTTCGGAAGATGCAAGGTACCTCATGGACTCTTCCGGTTTGATCCACGGCCCGCCGGACTGGCTCCATCCGGGAGAATTAAAGATGCCTATTTCAATGCCTAGCTCTGTAGCAGTTTTTAATGCCAAATGTAGAATTTCCCACCATTCATCGCTGAGCATTTTCACTTCACCATAAGGGAGGCCGTCTATGCCGATATTCCCGATAAATGCACGGTTAATGCCAGCCTGTTTCATAGCGTATAAATCTTTTACAGCCCCTTCTTTGGAGATGTTATCCGATATCCAGTACCAATAAACACTTGTTTGGATGGAATCGGGAGGAGAGATAAATCCGCTCTCCAATGTATCCGATAATTGCTTCGACCTCATTTCCGGGTTTTGTGTACATGAAAGTCCGGTAATCAGGATTATTGTTGCTAAGTAATGGATGATTTTCATTGACAATATATTGGTTTATTTTCGTTATAATTTCGACCTGTCTTAATAATCCAAATTTTTCATGTTGATTCCGATTTCCTATCTCCCCGGATTATAATTTACCTGTTTAAGGGGTGAGTTGTTCGGCTTTCATCCAATGGATGCATTGATTAAACCAATCTTCGAAAGACGGGGTATTCCCAAAACCATGTTGTCCTTTCGAATAAATATGCATCTCGGCTGGTATCTTGTTTTTAAGTAATTGGTTATAAAAACGCAGACTGTTTTCTACAGGGACAACGGTGTCATCTCCTGCATGAAAGAGAATGGTTTTTGGAGTGTCGGCCTTCACATGCAGATCGTTTGAAAAGAATTCAACGAAATCATCATTGCAATTTTGCCCCAGTAAACGCTCTTTTGACCCTACGTGGCCTATACTGTCGTTGAAACTGATTACCGGATAAATGAGAATCATAAAGTCAGGTCTGAGACTTGTATTTCGTTTGTTCTCAACGAGTATTGAATCATAATGAACTCCGGCGGAAGAAGCGAGGTGCCCACCGGCCGAAAATCCCATTATACCGATCTTGTCGGGGGCAATATCCCATTGATCCGCATTCTCACGCAGGAGTTGGATGGCACGTTGGGCATCTTTTAACGGTGCAAATGATTTATCCGTTACTATTTCTTCATCCGGTAAACGGTATCTGAGTACAAATGCCGCAATACCCTGTTCGCTGAAAGCCTCTGCGACCCTGAATCCTTCCCGTTGGATATGCAGGTTCTGGTATCCTCCGCCGGGACAAATGATTACCGCAGCTTTGGCCTGGTTGCCATCTGACGGGATAAAAGGAGTTAATGTGGGGTTGGTTACTTTACTCATGATCAGGTTGCCCCTTTGGTCATAAACATGCTCTTCTGCAATGATTTCATCCACTTTATTATACAGTGGAAATTCTTCTGTTTGTTGCAAAGAAGATTGCTGCCCGTTCGCCATAAGGCACAACCCCAAAAATAGAGTGATAAGCAGATCCCGATAGATTGTCATAGTAACATATTGTTTATTGTGTTTTGGGACGAATGATTTCTTACTCAGATATAACCAAAATCTCTGCCAATGATTTTCCAGTCTTGCGATTTAATCTCACAAAAATAACTCTTTTTCTGTTTTAAGGCACTGTAATAATGATATAAAACTAAGATATTTGACATTGTATATCGGTTGTCTACAAAAAAAACGACCCCAAAAAGTTTTTATCTGAGTTTTTGGGGTCGTTTTAAATTTTGTATATTGGTTAATACCTATCCTGTTTTTTATCGATAAAAACTTCTCTTACAGCCTCCAGATAATCAAATCCATGCAGCATATCCGGTAACAGGTAGCTACCTTCCACCCATTCGTTCCACGCATTAATTGTTATCAGTTTTGTTTGTCCAGGGTGTCTGTCGGCATATTCTTTCGCTTTTGAAAGCAGCATGGCAAAACTTCTGGGGGTATTGTGATAATGTACTGTATCCTTTATCCCTTTTTTGGGAAATCTAGGTGTATCATCCCACCCGATTGAGACGCACGGGAAAACGGGAACATCTAATATTTCGTTCATCTGTTCCCGTATTTTGACTGAATTGGCTCCATAGACAAGATAATCTTCTGTCATTCCTCCCATGTTATACATGGCCACACTGTTAAACCCCATGGAATCTACATTTTTTTTAAACTCCCGGGCTTTTTCTTCCGACATAAGCGATCCCCCGCCTTGATTCCATTGGATATGGAGTCCCGGGAACCCGGCCTTTTGTACTTCATCCCTGAAATAATCCAGGGCCTTTCGGGTTTCTTCTATGCTACCGCCGAAACTTTCCTTCAACTTGTCGATGCTAAAAATGGAGAAAACAGGTTCACCATTGATCTTAAAGTAATTGGGTTGCTTAAAATATTGGTTAATAACCCTGTCCACAATAATTTTGTAATTTTCCCAATCAACTTTGGCATCCCATAAAATGGAAGCATCATCTCCATAACGGTGATAATTCCAATAGTTATGTTTTACATCATGGTTGGCCCACATGATGTAGAACTGCATTTTATGATTGTTGTTGGCTTTCAGAAACCCGTCATTCAAAGCGCTTTCCAGATATGGCCCCCCTTCATACCAATACCAGTCATAAACAAATACATTCACACCGTGGTCAACGGCTACGTCTATCCAACGTTCGACCACCTCCGGATCGTTATCCAACTCGTATCCCCACAGTGGTTGACGTGGTTGGTAATGACCTTCATACCTGGGATTTCCTTTTTTTATAACCTCCCATTCACCTATACCTTCAGGCCATAATTTTTCCCTTGCCAATGGATCATCGTGACAGGATGGCCAGATGTATGCCGCTACATAATATTCATTTTTAGTTGCCTCATCTACTACTTGTGATTGAGCTTCGAAGATATTTCCCCAAATAAATCCCAACATTATTAGTAAACCAATCCCAATTTTATTCTTTTTCATGTTATTTTTCTGTAATATAGTCGTTTATGTTATTTTTAAGTACCACTTCCTTAGATAGAATCATAATCTCTGCCAATGATTTTCCGGTCTTGCGATTCAATTTCTCAAAAATAACTATTTTTCTGTTTTAAGGTCCATAATAATGATATAAAACTAAGATATTGATATTGTATATCAGTTTTCTACAAAATAAACAGAGTGATTTTTAATCAATCGCCCTACTATCTAACCTGATTGAATTATTTTATAGAGGCAGACAAGTCATGTTTTATATCCTTTTTGATAAGATGTCAAGTAATGACCGTTATCGGAATATCCAGTATAAAAGCATATTTCTTTAAAATACCCGTCACATGACCAATCCCTATTGAACAATGATGGGAAGACCCGGCCTTACTCCATTTTTTAATAAACTCCTTGGCTGAGATGGGGAATTTATACCTGCTATTCAGATTTCCAATGTTTAGGATAGAACCTGATACGGATTCTCCTTCAGTGGCAAGGAGAGATATGCCATTATTTCCCTCTACTACGGATAACAGGGTTACCGGGCCATGTTTCACTGACATTTGGATAGAGAGACCTTTGCCCGGCTTACCATGGTATATGGGCAAAGGAACCAGGCGAACTTTCCCTTCCGAGATAATAAAATGAGCAGGGCCGTCATGTCCGAGCATTACGATGTCGTCATTGAAGTCCATGGCATAGAATTCAGAAAAACAGCCGCCAATACCCATTAATGCCATGATTTTCATAGCCTGGGCATTTTTAATCTCATATTCTCCTGCTATAGGTATGTTTTTTCCGGTTAACAGCGTATTCCCGGCTATAACAGAGGTAATGATGTTCTCATATTCGTTTCCGTTCATACCTGCATAATAATATGCCATTGAACCCAGCCTGTGCTTTTCAACCAGCTTGTCCAATGCTACGGAGGTTTGTGCTGCCCTTTGGATTTCGGATGAAGGGCAGGAGGTGTCAATTTCAAAGGTTCTTTCAAATTCCCTGATTTTCTGTTCGATCTCCTCATTCTCCACAGATTTTCGGATATCGACCAATTCACACATTTCAAGTACTTCGATGTGTGTGCCGAAAACCATACTTTGCAATGTCAGATCGGAGTATACATCGACCATTCCTCCATAGTAATTGCCAAGCACCCCCATACGGTTTTTTCTCATTCCCGAGGAAATTCTTGCAGCAGTTATCCATTCTGAAATCTCATCCCAGGCTTCATTGTCATCCAGATAGCCTGAAACAATATCGTATCTGATATGGCCACGATTAAAAACAGACGAAAATTCAGGAATGGAGCATGCCTGGCAGTTTGCTAACCATTCACCGGTCATAGCTCCTCTGTCTCCCATACTGTTAAGCTTGTCATATTCTATGGCTGGTAACGGTTGCATATTCAGCAGAATGACTGGTACATTCAGGCGGTTGACAATCGGGATAAGGGTGGAAGATAGGGCGTAGGTGGAAACAAATATAAATAATAGTTCCACGTCTTCTTTCTTCATAAGCAAAGCTGCATCATTGGCTTTGTCTATGTCATCTACCATCCCACAGTCAATAACCTCTATATTTTCATAAGACTGCATCTTATTTCTTATTCTTCCCTGATATCCGGTCAAACGGTCGAGAAGCCCCTCGAATTGCCCCCAATACGTATTCAGTCCGACACCGAACAAACCAATTTTTACTGTTTCCATGATGATGTGTGTTATTTTTGAGATATTTCTTATTTGTGAGAGATGATAATAAAGTCTTCCATTAAGCCATAATCGAGTAAATTGTAGTCATTTCCGGGATCTTGCCTGTGTACACCGTTCCAATGCCATGGACCGGCTATACCTTTGTCGTGGTTATAGTGAGGACCTAACAAATTCTTCAGGCTGCCAATTACCCTTATCTCTATCTTGTTATTGCCTTTCTTCAGATAAGGTGACAAATCGAATTGATATGGTTTGTAGGCTATTATACCGACTTTATCTCCATTCACATACACTTCCGAGAGAGTTCCGTTCCATTCTTGCAACTGAAGAGTATAGTGGACTGAGGTATCTTCTATTGTGTAATTTTTACTATAGGAAATATCCCATGAATAGTAGGGCTGCCCTTGTATTTTCCAGCTTCCCAATTCCAGCTTCTCTGCAGGTTCCCGTATTATCCATCCTGTAGCAGCCGACTGTAATGCGAAATCTCCCAATATATATACCGGGGCGATTTCAGCATATATGCTCATTGGTTCTACACCAAGTTCAACAATATTGACACCGGTCTTCACATATTCTCCTATTTCATATATGCCAAAGCGGGAATCCAACCATCTTTGCTGAGGATCAGATGAGACCGGTTTGTCGTTTATCTTTACTTTCCATATATCAGGTTGTTCTGCCACTAACCTGAGACTGCTTTTATCTATATCCCCGGCCACGATAAAATGATATCTTACCTTTATATCCCCGGTTTTGAAAGTATCTCTCTCTACGATGGTTTGCTTATATTGTATTGCCGCATGCCACGGATTACTCATTCCGAAGTGTTTGAAAAGATGGTGGCTTGCTTCCACCGTATAGAGATTTTTGTCTTCATGGCTGTTTTTTACAGCGTTATCATCTATTATCAGATGGCAAAAATCAATATTGAGTACGTTGTCCTGCATTCTGTTGATTTCTAACGGGCCGGTAGCCTGTAGTTGTTCACCATCACCCATATGATTTTTTTGCGGATACTCACTTCCGTCAGATGTAGCAGAAAACAGGATAAGACTTCCGGCAGGAGGTAAAATAAACTCGGCTTCCACAAATTGCCCCAGTCTTGCATATGGATAACCAAAGATTTCTCCTGACATTCCATCAATTTCTATCAATTTGCTGCCCTCAACAGAAACTTTCCCTTTGGCGGTTTCAGTCAATGATGAGTTGACAAGAAATATGAGCTGGCCATCATCATAACTTCTCCTGTGATGATAAAGGTCGTTACTGGCTATGTCGCTAAAACTGATTTTATCGCTTTGCAAAAATTCTTTGACTACCTGTTCTGTCGCTTCTTCCGTATATAGCTTAATCTTGTCTGAGTTTTTAGTGAAAAAATCTTTCAACTCAGCGCTCTCTTTCCCATCTATTAGAATTGGAGTAGAGAACGAGATTAAGGTTCCGCCGGCATCAATGAATTGTTTTAATAGTCGGAAAGTATTTGAATTCAAATTTTCTGTCATGGGAGGGATCACAACTTTCTTGTATGCTCTCTTTCCTACAACAAATGAATTTTGATTGATTTCCCCATGATCCTTTATTATGTTTTCGGAACCAAGATCATATTCAACCTGTCTCTTTTCCAGTCTTGTGATAAAATTTTGAAAGTTAGAGCCGATCTCCATAAGTTTAGGATCACTCTCTATATAGGAGTAATAAAGCCATACAGTGGTTGTAGGCTCTAAAATAAGAATATCGTTTATTTGTTCTCCCTGACTTAATAACATAGAGAGGCGTGCAAAGTAATCATTTTGCGATTTATAGTTTGACCACCAGGGTGAGAGAGATGTAAATACCGGTGGGTGGTCATATTTACGTGCACCTGTAATTGTCGTATGAGACAAGTGCTGGTTCATGAAATTCACACCTAAAACATATTCCCAATCTCCTAATCTTTTCAGGTCTTCGAATGTTACATCCCAGCCCCCGCCTCCGTAAGTTTCACTTAAAGTGCGTACATATCCCATTTGGTTGGCTACACTGCTTAATTCTTTTACAGATCTTACGTTACCGAATTGAGCCTGAGGATGTGAGTCATTGAACTGATTGAATAGCATGTCAATACCCGGCATCTGATGCCAGGCATACATGGCCATGTTATCTCCTCCATGTGACATATTGGGCCATCCGTGTTCCCAGTAGTGGCCTGTCCAATACAAATTATTCCTTTCACAATATTCGAACCAGGGTTTAGACCAGCGGTCGATAAACATCTGTGTCAATGTTTCCATATAGTTATGGCGGACTTGTTTCCAGTTTCCTTCCGTTTCACTGAACAAAGGCAATAGAAGTTTCAGATCGTAACCCCATTGTTTTTCAAAAACATCAAACAAATCCGGAGTCCAACGTATACCTCCCGGACTGGACAGTTCCGGTTCATCAGTAAAAATTCCTTTGATTTCCGTACCTAATTTTTCTCCAAAATGTTTTTCGTAACCTGACATGGTAACTTCCATAAACTTTTGGGTAACCCCGGGATATAGCAGGTCTACGTATGAATAGCCTCCATGCCAATCAGAACGGCGATGATAAGTTTTACTATAGAGGTAATATTCTCCTTTTACGTTTTTGTAGCGATCCAAGGTTGAAGTAATATCGATAAAAGTACTGCCTTCTTTTTTCAGACAGAGAAAATATTCTTTTGTGTTTTTAGGTAATACTTCCATTTTTTCAGGGCTCAGCCCTTGTCCCTGATTATATGATTCGGGCATTTGGGCTGGCACATGTCCGCCAGCAAATCCACTAGGGTAAGAGTTCTCGTCATAGATCCAGATGTCCAGACCCAGTTTTTTCCCTACCTTCAAGCTATATTTATACAGCTCAAACCATTCATCCGAAAGATAATCGGTAATCAAGCCGGGCCGGGGATGTACAAATGCTCCCCCAAACCCCTGATCCTTGAATTCCTGCAACATCCTGTCTATGTCGTTGCGGGTCACTCTCGTATTCCAAACCCATAAAGGCGCTGAACGAAATGATTTTGAGGGATCTTTCAGCTCCTGCTTTAATTGTTCGAATCTCATCTCCCTTGTTTGAGGAGGTGATGCATAACCTATAATACAATATAGGATGAATAGTGTAATGATAATATTTTTATTCATGGATGCTTACTTCTATTATCGTTAATATTTTACTGAATCTCAAATCGGTAATTTCCAGATTGTAACTTTAGTATATACCGTCCGTTCAATGATTCTACCATATCGATGAGTGGATTATCTTCCAGTGCGCGAAGATTTTCGGTAATGCTTTTTCCTTCCAGATGAAGGAGAGCTGAACTGTTGGCTGGCACGGTCGTCCTGTATTCCACGACTTCTCCTTTTTTTACCCAACTGGAGGTAATTGTTCCGTAAGGTCCCCTGTGACTGGCTTCAAAAGAGTTGAGTCCGGTAACGAAATTTGGCTTAAGGATAATATTTTTAAATCCGGGTTCTTGCTCATCCGGAAAAATTCCACCTAACCCTTTGTAAAACCATGCACTTATTTCGCCAAACATAATGTGGTTCAGTGAATTAATATGTTCTCGTTCAATAGGCCAATTTTCAAAAAAAGTGGTTGCACCATTTACAATCCACCAACCCCAGGATGGGAAACTTTCTTGAGAAGCCACTTCCCATGCCAATTGGGGAAAGCCATTTTCACTAAGGGCATTCAATATCGTTTTAGAGCCTAATAGACCGACATCTATATGTTTATTATCTGCTTCTACACGCTTAACCAGATTTGCAGTGACTTTATCCTTTACTTCGTCAGGAACCAATTCCCAGTATAAAGCCATACTTTGTTCCGTCTGTAATCCGCTACCATATATTCCTGTTTCGTAATCAAGATATTTCCCGTTCACTGCGTCTTTTATTTTGTCGGCTAAAGCACCATACTTTTTGTTATCTTCTTCCTTTCCGAGTAGTTTCGCCGTTTTCGAGAGAATTGTTGCATCTACGTAATAATAGATTGAAGAGGTTAGTTCTTTCGATGCTCTTGATTTTACCGGTATCCAGTCTCCTAAACCCCAGTCAGTCAATCCTGATGGGTAATTCTCCTCAACGTAATCTAAATACCGTTTTATATTGTCGTAGCTTCGTTCCAGTAATCTTATGTCGCCATAAAAAAGATAAATGTTCCACGGAATAATTATCAGGCTACTGGTCCAGTCTAACCCGTTTGCCCAATGATAACCCCAACCACTGGAGGGGATTATACCCGGAAGTACACCATTAGGTTGTTGTTCGTCACGGTGATCTGCCAGCCATTTTTCATATATGGTGATGGCTTCAAAGTTATACAATCCCATTTCAATGGCTATATGTCCATCACCGGTCCATCCGTTTTTTTCGCGATGTGGACAATCTGTAGGGTAGCCAAATAAATTGGAAAGATACGATGCGTTTGCAGCTTCCCACATCTTGTTTATAGTATTGTTTGATGTATGGATCTTTCCCGCGGGTGGAACATCACTATGCATAAAATAAGCTGTCAGATTTTCTTCTGATAGCTGCAACGGGTGGGGAGAGGAAACTTCTACATATTGGAATCCTTTGTAGTTAAAGCGAGCCATAAACTCTTCCTCATAATTTCTACCTCCAAGAATAAAGACGTCGGTCTGGAAAGGGTCAGTGTCATCGGTAGGACGATAATGTTCATCGAGATTTGACATATCGATACGGCCATCATTTCCCAATAGTTCGCCGTGTTTCAGTCGAATAGTAGCCCCTTCGGGTCCCTTTATTTTCAGCTTTGTGACTCCAGATATATTTCTTCCGAAATCAAATAACCAGGTATATTCATCCAGTTTTTTTATCTCAACTGATTGAATTTCTTCCGTATGCCGGATTGGTTGTAGCGTCTGTGCGGTAATATTCCGGGACGGAGCTGCCCGATGGATCACATTCTTCCATTCTTGATCGTTGAAGCCGGGAGTGTTCCATCCATTTTTCTCTAAGCGTGCATCGTAGTGTTCAGCAGTATAAATACTATTAAAAATGATAGCTCCGGATGATGTTTTCCAGTCTGTTCCTGTGACGATTGTTTCTACAGATCCATCATCATAAGTAATATACAAATCCATACAGAAAGTAGGGCGGTTCCGCCATGGAGCACGATCAAAAAACCAGACAGCTGTCGATTGGTGATTATACCATCCATTTCCTAATATTACACCAAGGGCATTATCACCTCTTTGTAAATTGGATGTCACGTCGTATGTAACATATAAATTACGACGGTCGTACCGGGTAAACATCGGATCAAGCTGATGATCCCCTATCCTTTCCCCGTTGATGTATAACTCATAGAAACCTGCTGCAGCAATATATGCCCGTGCTGAAAGGATAGATTTATTCGTATTGAACTCTTTCCTGAAATAAGGAGCCTCTTTCACATGAATACTATTACCATTTAAACCGTGCCCATCGCTGATCCAGGATCCTTTCCAATCTGTCTGATGCATCATACCTGTTTCAAAGAAAGCTATTGGTGACCAGTCGGACCATTGTTCGTTGTAATCCCGGATCCTGACACGCCAGAAATAACGAGTAAAAGATGATAGTCCCGATCCCTGATAGACAGCAGGTATGGTTGAACTATCCACTGTTCCCGATTCCCATATATTACCTCTTCCGGAAACAATATCAGACTCTATTGTTCCTACAATTAATTGATATGCACTTTGGGATACTCCCTGTTTCTCAGATTCCAGTTGCCATGTAAAGCGAGGATAAGGCTCATCAATACCTAAGGGATTTTCAAAATATTCACATCTTAGGTTGTTAAAAGTTACCTGTGCAATCCCGATAGAAACTTGCAGAAAGAAAATAAAAATAAAAGAAAGAGATTTATTCATTTTCAGTAGGATTAGTTGGTTCTCAAAGAATATATTCTACAAAATGCTTTCCACTTATTAAACGAATAGTATCGTTTGAAGCCGGCATAACTTCATTGTTTATATGAATAGCCGTTGTACCTTTTGGAAGAGTGAGTCTTGCGGTTGAACCGACCGGCACTTCTACTTCCATGGTCATCTTTTCGTTATGGAGTTCCCAATTAACCACTATTTTTCCGTACGGTGTCATTTGGGTAGTTTTAGCCCAGTTGACTCCTTCCGGGATTTGCGGATCGACCAGGAATTCGCTGTACGCCTGTTTTCCCGGGATAGTGCGAATACCTCCTATAGCTTGATAAAACCATTGTCCCACGCCGTTATAGCAATTGTGTATCCGGCTCCTTTCCCCGTTCCAATGCTCCCATGTTGCGGTCGCGCCTTGTTCCAGCATATACAAATATCCGGGATAGGTTTTCTTCTTCAGCATGGAGTAGATAAAATCTGGCTGATCGGCGACAGCCGCCCATTCTATCATTACCGGTATCCCGACAAGACCTGTATTCAAATGGCCTCCATATTCCCTGTTTGTGCGTTTTATCAACGTACCTGTCAGTTCTTCCCTTAATTCTTCGGGAGTTGCTCCGGCAAGCATCGGGAAGATCATGTCGATTTGAGAGCCGGTGGCATACAACCCCTGTTCCCCGTCAAAGAAAGTATCGTGTATGATCCTGTTTAACTGATCCCTCTTTTCGGAGTAATATTTTGCATCTTCCGTTTTTCCCAGAATCCCGGCTATATTCTTCATCTGGTCGAAGCAGATGGAGATATAGCAGTTATTAACCAGGTCTACAGATCTCTCATCGATATGATCGGGATTGCCTACCCCTTCGGGGGTGGCCCAGTCTCCCAGGTACCAGTTCCTGTATTCGGTGTTTGGCCATCTTTTCAATAACCCGTCCACGGTGTACCTGTCGACATAGCCGAGCCACTTTTGCATCACGGGATAATATTTCTCGAGTATGCGTTGATCACCGTAGTGTTGGTAGGTGTTCCATGATGCCGAGATAATAAATCCGCACCAGTAGGGGCCTCCTCCAGCGGAGAACGGGTTGGGGGCGGTATGAGGCATGCTTCCGTCTTCACGTATCACATCTTCCCATGCCTGGAGCCAGTTGCTGTATAGCGGAGCGAGATTGAACATGGTTTGCGCCGTCGGGGTGGACGCATTTCCATCTCCCCCGTACCCAAGCCTCTCCAGGTGGGAGCAATCCACCAGGTAACCTCCAAGCCCAACACAACGTAGCGTGTGGGCAACCATGTCGTGGATACGGTTCATGTCGTCATCTGAACACTCGAACGATGAGGCAACCTCAAAATCGGTATGGACAAGATGTCCCTTTATATCGGTTAGCTGAATGGGTTGTTTCAGGTTAGAGATCTTTACATATCGAAACGAGCGGTAATTGAACTTGTTGATGAATGATTCCGTTCCGCTGCCCGAGGCAATATATTTGTCTGTTTGCCTCTGATTCGGTAACTTTCCTTCTCCGGTCAGGTGATCGGCATACTGCATGACAATCTCCTGCGATTTCTCCAGTGGGGGGAAGGTTATGTCGAACCATCCGGTGAGGGAAGTTCCCATATCCACCAGCAAGGTATTGTCGTCGATTCTCTCTATCTTAGCAGCATGTATGGTCTCCCTGATTCGGTTAGGCTCAGCAGTCTGTGGTCTTACCTGATGTTCAGGTATCTCTGTGACCAGGACACTTCCCCAGTCCAGTTCATCGGGTGTTTCAAAAACTCTGTTGCGGATTTCCAGGCTTCCGGTAACTATCTCTCCACCATAACCCCACGTCCAGTCATTGAAATGGGAATATTCACTGTCTCTCCCTTTCCAGGACGCATCTGTAAATAAGACCGTTTCTATCGTATTTTCATGAACATATGCCATCTGTGCCTTTACGACAGGGCCATCCCCTACAACACCCGGAAGGCCTTCGGAGTACCAGCCACTTCCCAGCCAGATAACCAGATCGTTGTTCCCCGCCTTCAGGAAAGGCGTCACATCATATGTCACGATCAGCGAGCGCTTGTCGAACTGGGATACCGCCGGCGAGAGTACATCATCGCTCACCTTTTTTCCGTTCATGTATACTTCGTGGTATCCGAGTGAATTGACATGCAGAAGATATGCACCCTTTTTATCCACTTTTTCGAGGGAAAATGTTTTTCTCAGTTGCGGAGAACTATAGAAACGCTTTTCGGATGGATATCCGATGTAGGAGGCAATCCAGTCCTCCCTGTCGAGTAACCCGATACTTGTCTTGGCCGGTTTACTCCATGATGATTCCTTTCCGTTCTCATCCCAAATGCGTACTTTCCAGAACAATAATTGTCCTGAATGGAGAACCTTTCCTCCATAGTCTATCAGGACACTCGCGGAGGAGTCTATCTTTCTGGAGTTCCACAAATTGGCTTCATTCTCATTCAGCTTTTGGATGTTGTCGGCAACCAGGATCTGGTATGCCGTTTGGCTTGCTCCCTGCCGGTTGGAATTGTTTTTCCAGCTAAACCGGGGATGAAGTGTATTAATCCCCAAAGGATCTTGTAAGCTTTCACACGTAAGGTCGGATATTGAGAATTCATGGGATGTGGAGCATCCCAATATAAAGGTAGTTACTACTAAAGTTACTAATTTAATATACAATCTGGAGGTCATCATGTGTAGAATATATTTGGGTTATTAATTTCTGGTAAAAGGAGATTACTTTATATAATTACAGGTTATAGGATCAAGTTATCTGTTTTTAGATGGCCTTACATTAAATGAATTTTATGGCAGGTAATCATGTTACCTGCCATAAAAATAATAAATTACATTCTAATATCCTGGATTTTGCTCTAATAAATTATTGATATCTATCTCCCGTGTAGGAATTGCATAGATCATTCTAAAATCATCAATAATAAAGCATCCATCGTTATTTGTTGCTCTTACCCAAGGGTGGAGGTCTTTAATCCTTTCCCCGTGTGCTGTCATTACTTCCTTGACCAAGCCGGTCCGTTTGAGATCGCTCCATCGATGATTTTCGTAAGCTAATTCGTGGCGCATTTCATTAGCAACATCTTCCAAGGTAACATTACTTAAGGCGGAGATGCCAGCTCGTGCACGAACCTGATTGATAAAGGGTAATGCTTCCGACCCCTTTCCCTGCCGCACCAGGCATTCCGATAATAATAACAATGCTCCGGCATAACGATAAATCGGGAAATTTTCATTTGCACGCAAACTATATGTATAGGGTGGATTAAAATACTTATTCACCATATAGCGATAGTCTTTCCCCGGAGGTACTACATAATCTTTTGCCTCACGAATTTGTTCAAAATAAAAATTGTCACCTTCCGAATATCCTTCTACAACAACGATAGATGTTGGTAGGCGGGTGTCCCCTGATTCGTATGAGTCCACCATTTCTTTGGTGGGAACAACCCAACCTCCACTGGTACCTGCGTAATTAGACCCGCCGACTCCCATCATATCTATTAAGTTGCTACATTTGGGTGCAAACCTCCATGCAAAAACACTGTATTGATTTGTTGATCCATCTTCTGTATATTGAACATCGAAAATCATTTCTTCATGATTCTTATTTTGAGGATTAAAAACGTCTTCATAGCTGCTCAATAGTTTATAGTTCATTTTTGTTATTTCTATTAAATCTATTTCTGCCGTTGTATAATCAGGACTAGGTTTAGTCATATTCACATAAGCACGTAACATACGAGCTGCACCCATTGTTGCTCTTCCGGTATTATCATTGGGAAATCTGGCCGGAATGGGTAATCCTACATCAATGGCTGAATTTAAATCGCTGAGTATTTGGGTATAACATTCTTCAACGGAAGATCTGGGTAAGAATGCCTCTTCTGATGATGTTACTTCATGTAAATTGAGAGGAACACCCCCAAAGCATTTTACGAGATCAAAATAATAGAAAGCACGTAAAAATAATGCCTCTGCTCTTACTTTTGCTTTTTCAGCGTCGGATAATTCCGAAGCATCTAATCTATCTATAATGGTATTCGCTTTGGCAATATTTTGATAGTTTACAGTCCAACGATCCCTGATGGGGCCTGAATTAGCGGAAACCTCATCATCGATGAATAAGCAAGGCTTTTCATATGCATTATATGGGCCACGATCACCATAATAAATAGTATAAAAAGCATTGTCTGATCTCATTTCGTCCATAAACATTCCATTTACGGCGATATTACGCAAGCCGGTATACGTGGCATTTAAGGCTTGATCAAAATGATCCATTGTCTTGTAAAAAGAGGGAGAAGTAATACTGGTTTCAGGATATAAATCGAGAAAAGCCTCATCACATGAAAATAATACAGATACTCCTACAATTAATAATATAATTATCTTTTTCATACGATTATTTTATTTTTTCCTTGTTGGTGTATGGAACTCGCAATAATCATGTTTCTTGGGTGTAATGATATTCATGCTCGTTTCATAACTGATTATTGTTTAGAATGACACATTAACTCCTACAGTGTATACACGGGAAACTGGATAGGCAGTATGATCCACACCATAGAAATTTAATCCGCCTGTACCACTGCGACTTACCTCGGGATTCATTCCCGGATACTTTGTCAACGTCAATAAATTTTGTCCTGTCAGATAAAGACGGAGAGATCTTATATATGGATTGGTTTTTAAAGGAATTGTGTATCCTAATGTAATGTTTTTTACCATAAGATAGGAACCGTCAAAAACCCAGCGTGAGTTGGTATACCGGAATAATTCCGTAGTCCCGGTGAGAGTACGAGGTATTTTCCCCTTTCCCGGATTATCTTCGGAGCGCCAACGCTCTGCAACTTCTTTGCGTACATTAAATACGGCATCGATATTTTCTGTCCATTCATAGGTCGCATCAATTATGTCATTACCGACAGAACCGGCAATAACAATGCTGGCGTCAAAATTATTCCAATTAAATGAATTGGTAATTCCGTACAAAAAATCTGGATTGGGATTACCTATATAGTCTTTATCATCAGTATTTATAACGCCATCTCCATTTATATCTTTCATACGAACCGTACCTACAGTTGAGGTAGCATGTTTTGGTTGCGAATCATATTCTTGCTGTGTCATATAGACTCCATCATATACATAACCGTAGAACATACCCAGGGGCATTCCCACTGCAGTTCTGTTATAGTCCACTTGATTATTGTATCCTCCAATAGGGGTATCATTGGTGCCTAATTTTACAGCTTTATTCCGGTCGAAGCTAATATTGAAGTCTGTAGACCATTTGAATTTCCCGACCATATTTCTTGTCTGTAATGTAAATTCATGTCCCCAAAAATGAAATTCCCCGATATTTGATTGAATATTGCCAAACCCGGATGAGTAAGGTATATCTATCTGATATAAAAGTCCATCGGTTATCTTATTATAATAATCGTACATGAAAAATATACGGTCTTTGTATACACTGAGATCTACACCTAAGTTCCAGGATCTTGTAGTTTCCCATGTTAAATTATTATTCCCGATATTTCCTAATTGGCGCCCTGGTACAATGGCTCCTCCTAATACATAATTTACATTATTGACAGAGGCAATGGAGGTATAATTCCCGATGTTATTATTTCCGACTTTACCCCAACTGGCACGAAGCTTGAGGAAGTTAAGATTTTGAATATTCTTCATGAAGTTTTCTTCACTTGCGACCCACCCGACAGATAACGAAGGGAAGTTAGCCCAGCGTGCATTGTAGCCGAAGCGCGAAGAACCATCACGACGGAAAGATAATGACAAAATATAACGATTTCTATATTCATAATTTAATCGAGACAACCAGGATATCATGCTCCATGCAGACTTGCTACCGGTCCCGACTTTTGTCTGTGCTGCATTGAAAAAACCTATTTCATCACTGGGATACTGGGAGGCGTTAATAGTGGATGATATGTCTTGGGATTTTTGCGCAGTGTATCCAAGTAGTAAATCCACGTCATGATTTTCGAAAAATGTTTTTTGATAAGTTAACATGTTCTCGATAAGCCAGTTCTCATAATTATATGTGTGATAAGATCCATATGCAGGATTGGGTGGAGCTGAGAACATTCCCCCGCTTACATGAGATGGTACCCATTTCTCTTGTCTGGAATTACCCACATCTACATTGGCGTTGAGACGATATTTCAATCCATCTATTATTTCAACTTGACCATAAGCGTTTACTGTTCCGCGAATATGCTTTGTCGGGTTCATTCGATCACGCAATACCAGATAATAATTTGCATTGGCAAACATTCCCGGAGCAGAATAGGAGATAGGATATGTACCATCATCGTTTTTATATTTTAAAGCAGGATCCATGAGAAAAGCAGATCCTATAATTTGACGGTCTATTCCTATATTGTCCTGTATTTGCCGGTCAATATAAGCTCCTGACAGGTTTACACCAAATAAAACTCGTTCAGATGCTTTGAATTCATTATTAGAACGAACAGAGAACCGTTTTGCATAAGAGTTTATGATTGTACCTTCTGTATTGTTATAATTTAAATTCAAGGCTGAACGCACCACATTAGTCCCTGTTTGTAATCCTAAATTATAGTTTTGTGAATTTGCTGTACGTAGTAATACTTTATACCAATCTGTACCTTGCGTCACAGATGAAGGATTGGCGTATTGTTCAGGAACAGGTGTTGTAGAACCTTCATATCTCTGTGCATCCTCATAGTATTCTTTTTTAAATTGGGCAAACTCCTGTGCGTTCATTACGTCTGGCATACCCCTGCTGGAAACATTTTCAACTCCATAAGTAGCATTAAAGGAAATATCTGTTTTTCCAACTCTTCCTTGTTTGGTAGTAACGAGGATAACGCCATTGGCAGCACGTGAACCATATAGGGTAGTTGAGGCTGCATCTTTTAAGATTGAGATAGATTCAATTTCATCAGGCGATAGCGTTTCCAATCCCGAGCTTGTAGGAAATCCATCAATTACAACTAAAGGGCTATTTCCCGCATTGATGGAAGCTTGTCCGCGAATACGAATAGAAAGATTTCCATTCGGTTCTCCGGAGTTGTTTAAAATATGAACCCCTGCAAACTTACCTTGCATTTTTTGTGTAATATTTGCCACAGGCATATCAACTAACTCATCTGTGTTGATTCTGCTCATAGCTCCGGTTACCGAACGTGCTTTTTGCGTTCCATAAGCAATTACCACTACTTCATCTAATATTTCAGTATCTTCTGTTAAAGTAATATGTATGGATGTTCTTCCTGCCACATCAATTAATTGTGTTTGCATACCCACATACGACACTTCCAAAGTCGCGTTAGGAGGTACATTTGGAAGTGAAAAGTTACCGTCAATATCGGTTGTCGTACCAGTAGTTGTACCTTGGATTTGTACCGTTACACCAATCAATACTTCTCCCAAACCGTCTGTAACCGTGCCATTTACTGTTACATTCTGGGCAAGCACACATACGGAAAATAACCACGATAGTGTGATCAATATTCCTTTCGTCAGATTTAAAATTTTCCTTTTCATTTCATTTTTTCATTTGTTTAGATTAATAATTCGAATCTGTATGAAATTTTAGAATTGTTTAATGTTTTTGGGATATTATCTTATAATTACTTTCATACTGGAATGCTTTCCATTATTAGAGTTTTTATCTGATAATCAGAGGAATGAATTAGAACTGTCTTCATAGGATGACATACGGATTTTCTCCTATTCGCATTGGCAAGTAGGAGGGGATTATTATTGATATCGATAATGTTAATTTTAGTTAACGGGGGGGGGGGGGGGGAAAAATTTTATCTGTAACTATCTTTATAATAGTTGGATATAGATTATTTTTCCGGAGAATGATACAATTTACTGGTGCCATTTCACTTTTTAATATATTGCAAATATAAAGGATGTGTATTGTTTATAACTGTAAAAAATGGTATTAAGACTGTATAGAATGATTTTTTATGTTAAAATGGGAATGCAGGATATTGTACTTATCTTGTACCTGTATCACTGAGTGAGCATTTTGACGCATTCATATATGGATATTCTTATATGGTATTAGATTTGAGCCTAAATAACAACTTTCCATTTGCTAAATGGATTCATTGTTTCAGATTACCGAATGGTCCTTATCTCTTTCGGTGCATCAATATCGCTTACTACTTTTCCATCGGCTTGCTTTACATGTTTTACCGTTACGACGCCATATGGAGTAGGGAATGATCCTTCTGCAAAAGAGAGATCTCCCAGGTTCGGACGTATACGGATCACTTTGGATCCCGGTTCGATCACCTGGATCCCCAATACGTGTGCCGTTAACCAGGCGGTTGGTCCGGATGCCCATCCGTGACAGAGACTGGCCCTGAGGCCGATATAGCAGTGATCGCCCCCGTCGGCATGAATATCGAACTTCGATGGGTCAGGAAGTTGATCGATCGGTAAGGCATTCAATCGTTCTTCATAATTGAAATTTTCCCAGAAGGTGGTGGCGCCCAAATCGAGCATTGCTCCCCAATAATCGGTGATAATATTCATTGCTTCCCTGTATTTACCGTCTTTCGCCAATGCTTCCAGCATGTAATAGCCATAGAAGGTTGCGAAATCAGTGGCCCCGTTTCTGAGTATAACCGGAGAAGCCTGATTGGGAGCCAACATCCCTGCCAATGTGAGTAATGAGGCTGCCTGTTTATTCCCATGATCGGATGGAAGGTGTTTATGTAGTGATTCAGATGCTTTTATACATACATTATTGAGTTCCCTGTCATTTAACCATCCGGCAATATCCTTTCCTGCTTCCAAAGCCATCATCGTTAAAGACTGGAGTCCGGCATGGATCACGTTGGAATCTCTGGCCGTAGGCCAATCAAGAAAACGCCCTCCATCGAGATTTTCCCTGCCGTCCGGCCCTATTTTTGAAATGATCTGACGGATCAAAGACGACAGATAGTCCTGCTGTTCTTTCAGATAATCCAAATCCCCATGATACAGGTAAAGATCGCGATGTGCAATTACCCACCACAATGAATAGGAGGAGATCCCGTTCATCCATCCGGGTAGGGGAGTAGTATCCCTTCCGAAATTGAGACTTTTTTTCACCACTTCGTGATCTCCGAACACGGTGTTTATAGTCATGATTTCCGGATGGATGTCTCCCAGCCATACCAACCGGTCTCTTTTTATTCCGTCCCATAGGTATTCCTGCATATTCAGATGAACGGTATAGGCTCCCGTTTCCCATATTTCGTTCAGTCGTTCGTTATTGCATTTGAATGAACCCAGATAAGGGATATTCCTGTACCGGAAGATCGCTCTTACCGATCGTAGCGGCAGTTCAACACCTTTATCCAACAGATCTATTCGTACAAACCGGAATCCGGAATTCCCCACCTCTACGGTTCCCAGCCAGGGAAGTTCCAGTGTGTAATCTCTTAAAGAATGATCATTGGTGGCTGAACCCATGCCCGGAACACTGTTGTCAATACAATCGCTCATGGCTTCCGAAACCGACTCTCCCAAACGGATACGTACTCGCACCGGCTTTTTCTCGCCTCTTATCGCGGCTGCAATTTCTATTCCGCCGTACAGTTCTTTTCCGAAATCCAGCAGAATCGAAGCCTGTGCTTCATCGTCCGACCGAAGGAGACACATGCCTTCTCCACTGGTAGAGAGCTGTCCGTCGAATTGTGTCAGGAGCACTTCCGAATTCTTCACCTGATTATTTTTATTGTCCGATTGCCAGACTATTTTTACAGGGGTAAGATATGCTCTTGTAATTTCATCCTCGACCAGTTGTCCCTGAAAGGTTCTTTCTGCCAAGTATTTTTGAGCCGGAACGTTTTCCGCTAAAAGAAAGAAAAAAATTATAAGGAATAAGTAAGATTTCATATTATTTTGGAGTAAAGACTTTGTAATTGAAAATTGAAAATTGAAAATGGAGAATTGGTAATTAGTAATTAGTAATTGCCGATTGGCAATCATTCGTCTGCAACGTCATAAGGGATGGGGTGCTTACCGTTCAACTGTGAAGTCCCATCTCCCTGAACCAATATTCTCAATGACTGAAAAGTTTCCGTTCCTTCTATATTTTACCGGTTGACCATTGATGCGTAAAGTCTGCCTTCCGGAATAGAAAGGAAGGTGTATTTCCGCAGTAGTGTTGGCCGGAATATCGACTTCAAGCCGGAACGATTGACCCGGATCATTGATAAAGCTTGCCGTTATATCACCCCGGATGGTCGGATGTTTGATCTCAGCTGATTTCAGCGAATCAGGCTGCGGCTTGATCCGTATCTTTCGGAAACCCGGTTCCAATGGTTCTATTCCCATCAGTTTCCGTGGGATCAGATTGGCAGGTGCAGCACCCCAGGCATGGTTCCAGTCCTGATTGGGTTTATATTTGTTGTCCCACGCTTCGAGTGTGATTGTAGAACCGACACGAATCATATTATACCAGCTCCTTTCATCGGTAGAAGTCAGCAGCTGTAGTCCGTATCCGGCATCGTGGGCATCATAAATGGCATCAAGCAGGAATTGTGAACCGTATACACTACAAGCCATTCCACGGGAACGGATAAACTCCAACACACTGTTAATCCGGTTTTCAGGGACCAATCCGAAAGCGAGCGGAAACATATTGGCATGGAGGGATGCATGGTCTGTACCAATGCCATCAATATAAACACCTCTTTTTTTATCGAAAAGGTGCTTATTGAAAGATTGTTTCAATTTGGCAGCACGTTCGTTATAGAATTTCTGATCATCTGTCTTTCCTAACGTTTCTGCAATTTGCGCCATCAATACCAGGGTTCTGTAATGGAAAGCATTGACTACCGTGTTGATATCGGTGAAGACAAATCCGTCGGTCTCACCGCTTTCCTCCTTTTCCAATCCGAGAATACCGGTATGCGGCCAATCGACAATATCCCGTATCTGCCCGTTGAAATGGATAGATTGAAGTACTTCCGGTGTTACCTTGCCTGTACGGGTACTGATAAAACCTCTTTCATCGGAGAGCGCTATCAGGGTTTTTGCCTGAAGGTCTTCATAAAAGTGTGCCAACGAGAGTTTATTACCGGTGTACATATAGTCTTCCCATGCTATGAGAACGGATTGCAGATGCCACTCGGTTGGCCAGGTCGGTTTCCGTATCAGGTATTCATGCGTGTAGCGTGCCATGCTGTAATCACGGGCTACGCCGTAGTGCGATAGTTGGTTAATCAGTGCATCTGCTTCGTAAGGAATTCTTTCCCGGTCCCCGTCAATATAAATACCAAGGAAGGATGTTGCCTTTATTGAATATTTACTGATATCCCAAACCTGGTTGAGTATTGTGTCGGCACTGTGGAAGTGAGAGTCGAAATCGTTGAACGGATAAAAAGCCGTCTCCCGTATCAGGTCTTTTTCCTCTAGCGGATGTTTATAATTTTCTATTTCGCAGTAGCGGAATGGGGTCACTTCTCCGATATATTCCGGCATCAGTACAGCCTGTGGCCCGGTATTTCTTTTATCGGGACGAATGGCGACCACATAGGTTTTCCAGCCTTTATCAAGTCTTATTTTGTATTGGGAGTAACGAATGGAAGCTTCCGGAGATCGGTTAACCTCTCCGTTTTTTTCTGTTTCTCCCAAATGGATGGTTACACTATCGGTCCCGGTGTCGGAATATAGATTCACCCTTACTCTGCCGAAAGATGCTTTACCGAAGTCGGCAAAATAACGCATCTCATCGATCCGGTTTATTTTTACCGGATATTCGTCTTGTTTCTGAATCGGATACCGGTCTGTTGCGTAATCGGTTAGATTTTGAGCTGTTTTAAAAGCCGAAATTCCGGAAAACCCTGATTCTTCTCCACGATGATCCCATGTTTTTACTTTCCAGAAATAGACTTTTCCCGGTTCAAGTTGTTTGCCGTTATACAGAATATTGACAGAACAATTCCCTTCCACTTTTCCGGAATCCCACAGATCAGCAGAATCTTTCAACAGAAAATCCCTCTCTGATGCGACTAATAACCGATAGGCTGTTTGCAGGGTGTTTTTTTCCCGGGAAGGTACTACCCATCCGAAAAATGGTTTGCGGGTACTTATTTCAGTAAACTGGAAATTCTCTCTTTGAGAAACCACTTTATCTATCGGTGTTGTTACAGGATAGCCGTTTATATATACCTGCTCGGTCTGTGATAACAGATTCACTGTTAATTCGTATGGAACGGGTGGCTCCTGTGCGTTGGCAGTAATCGACAAGAATAAATACAGGATCGTGGGTAATATTATTTTTCTGATATGCATGAATGACTGAAATTAGTTGTTGTTTTGTTTTATACGTCCTGAATTTCTGTATTCCATAGGGGTAACTCCGACTCTTTTTTTAAAAAAGGATAAAAAATATTCATAGGAACTGAAATTCAATTCGTAAGAAATCTCCTTTATAGAGTAATTGGTCTCAGCCAATAACTCCTTGGCCTTTCTTAATTTTAATTCTTGAAAATACTGCGCAGGGGCGTAACCGGTGTACTCCTTAAATGCTTTCCTGAATAAAGAGTAACTGATCCCCAGGTTGGTAGCAATCCCTTTGATATCGATATTTTTATGGATGTTTTCAATCATGATAACTTTTGCCCGTTCAATTTTCTGAGCGGATTCTTTAGATTCGAAGTTCCTGTTTTGTGCCAGCGATAAAATCGTACCCAGGATATTAAATGCAATTCCTGCCAGATTCTGCTGTGCAGCCGTTTTATCCTCTTTAGCCACTTTAATAGCTGTAGAAAACAGGTTTACGAGATCTTCGTTCACCCCTACATTGAGAACCTGATTCTCCGGAGATATGAAACCGTTTGCTACAATATCATCGATGATCTTCCCTTCAAAACCGATATAATATTCGTTCCATCCGGTCTCTTTGAGCGGACAATAGGTGTGCCATTGGCCGGGGAAAAGGAATATAACCTGGCCTTTGGTAATGTTTGTCTTTTTCGTCGAATCGGAAGAAAAGGATCCTTTCCCTTTACTGATATAGACGATTTGATATTCCGATAAAATACGTCCGTTATTTGGGGTGAAGTAATAACTTTTGGGATGCTCTGTGGACGGATACACCGTATTAGGTGCTATGGGCTGAAAACCAACGGTGTTGACCGTTAGCCCGAATTTTTTATCTTTTTCGTTTACTAACAGGTATTTAAAATCGATTCCTAAGTCGTTAAATCTCATGTTTTGTCTGTTTAGATTTGCATTTTTTAGATCGTAAATTTACATAAATAAACCGAATTCTATTGCTTCCTGTTGAGACTTTCAATAGAAGTCAGCGATTTTCGCTTTGCTTCAATTGCTTCCTGTTAAAACTTTCAATGGAAGTCAGCGATTTTCGCTTCGCTTCAATTGCTTCCTGTTAAAACTTTCAATGGAAGTCAGCGATTTTCGCTTCGC
>NZ_JAXQGC010000032.1:0-4233 GCF_034331125.1 Proteiniphilum sp. | reverse complement strand
TTCAATTCCCGCCGCACCATCAACTTATTACGGCATATTGCAAATATTGTCAGGTCAGTACATGATTCATAAAACTGATAGGATTAAAACAGATTGGGTATAACCAAAGAAAATATCAAAACTGCCATACCGATAACCAGGAAAACGACGGCCTTTTTTCCTGCACCTTTCCACTCTTTGAGGATAATGCCCCATACGTTGCTGAAAACCACGTTTAGAGACATCAGTATGCTCCATGAAAATGCCATCATTATGCTGCCGGGTTCAAAAAAACTTTGCCCCATACCCAGCCCGAAGAACTGGGAATACCAAAGAAGCCCTGCCAGCGCACAAAACAAAAGATTATTTACCAAAACAGCTTTTGATGAGCGTTTTATTTCTCCACCGGTTTTATTTTTCCGGTTCATATAAAGACAATAGATGAGGTTGGTTACAAATCCACCAAGGGTGACCAATAGTGTGACCGGATTCTGTGCAAACAATTCTTTTGCTCCTGCAGCAATAGCCGCTTCCTTTACTGGTATGCCGGCGCTTAACCCCAGACTGAAACAGGCGCTCATTACACCTGCAAACAACGCAATAAGGAGACCCTTCTTCAGGGCAAAGTCTTTGATCGCTTTTTTCCTCTCCTCTTCGGACATATTTTTTGAACGGAGACTGCCGGCATATCCTACTAATGCAATACCTGCCAGTGTAACAGCAACAGCCAGCAACAAAATCAATCCTTTCGGAGAGAAAAGATCCGTACCGGTAAGCATTGCGGGGATAAGTGTCCCGAAAGCAGCGCAGGTTCCCAGCGCTACTGATTGTCCGAGTGCGATACCCAGAAAACGCATACTTAATCCGAAAGTCAATCCCCCGACTCCCCAAAGTACTCCGTATCCAATAGCTTTCCATGAGGCAGCTGCATTGGTAGTATATATCGCAATTAATTCCGATGGCGTACTGGCCATGAATGCCCCCAGAAGAGGAAAGAGCAGCCATGCGAAAATTCCCTGCATCAACCAGAAGTTTTCCCACGACCACTCCTTTATCTTATTGATGGGGACGTATGAGCTCGATTGGCCCATACTTCCCACAGCAATAATAAGTAAACCAAAAATAGTACTCATCGTTTAGACTCTTTTAGAGGTTACCTGATCTTCATACTCCTGGACATCCTGTATATAAGCATCACCCACAGGTACGTTCTGCTGCTGGCAATAGTAATTATACACCGCGTTCCAGGGCATCGATTTCAATTCTTCCAAGTAAGCCAGCCGTTGGAAATTTTTATCCTGCAGTTCAAATTCCCTTAATTGTCGGGTCGGCTCGAGCAGCGCTTGCAACATCGCTTTCTGTGTAGCGCGGATTCCCACTATATAAGCTCCCAGGCGGTTGATAGATGCATCAAAATAATCGAGTCCGACATGTACACGATCGGCATGACCGGAACGAACAATCTCCTGAGTTAAAGCCAACAACTCGTCGCTTAAGATCACTACGTGATCACTATCCCAACGTTCCGGACGACTTACATGCAGATTAAGTTCAGGAACAAAAAGGAGCATCGAAGAGATTTTATCGGCTATTGATTCGGTCGGATGGAAGTGCCCGGCATCCAGTGTCAGCATCATATTGTTTTTTACCGCATAACCCATATAAAATTCGTGCGATCCCACTACATAACTTTCGCTTCCGATACCGAACAATTTACATTCCACACAATCTTTCAGGTAATCTGTACTGATCTTTTCGGTGAAAACATCGTCGAGTGCCTCTTTCATCAGTTGCCTGTGGGCAAAGCGTGAAACGGTTTTATCCTTTTCTCCGTCAGGAAACCAGATATTGTGAATACAGGGATCGCCTTGCTGCCGTCCGATTTCAGCTGCGATACGACGACAACGGCGCAGGTGCTCTTTCCAAAACTCTCTGATCTCAGAATCGAAATGAGAGATCATATATCCACTCTCACCTTTGGGATGTGAGAAAAGAGTACAGTTGAAATCGAGTTTTACGCCGACTTTCTTCGCCCAGTCGATCCAGGATTGAAAATGTTTTGGTTCGATCTGATCACGATCGACGAATTCACCGCCAAAATCGCCATAAATGGCATGCAAGCTTATCCTGTGTGTTCCGGGGATCAACGCGAGCACTTTCTCGAAATCACTCCGTAGTTCCTCTATGGTCCTGGCTTTTCCAGGATAATTACCGGTAGCCTGGATGCCTCCTGTCAACTCCCCGTCAGGATTTTCAAATCCCGACACATCGTCTGCCTGCCAGCAATGAATGGATATAGAGAGATTATTCAGTTTCTCAATAGCCTGGTCAACATCCACTCCCAGCGATGCGTATTGTGCCTTTGCATCTTCATACGCTCTTTTAAGTTGTTCTTCCTTCATACGTTTAAATTTAGATTCAAGATTCAAGATTTAAGAATCAAGAATCAAGACTTTTTTAATTAAAAATTAAAAGTGAAAAATTAAAAACTAATTCTCAACTTTTTTTTCATTATCACATTATCACATTATCACATCGATTATGCTATATATTCCTGTAAACATTCAGGTAATCACTGTAGTGACTCTCCCATAGGGGAGTATCTTCTGGCTCGAACGTATCGGGTTCAATGGAGTTTCTTACGATTTGACGGATTTCTTGTTTGTCATTGACTATACCGGCAGCTTTTGCCTGTAATAAAATATTTCCCATTGCCGTAGCTTCTGACGGGCCCGCAACGACCGGCTTACCGATAGCGTTGGCCGTAAAGGTATTGAGTAATTTGTTTTGGGATCCCCCGCCGATAATATGCAGGATATGGATAGGGAATGTAGCAAGTTGTTGAAGATCAGCCAATACCTGCTTGTATCGAAAAGCAAGACTTTCGTAAATACAACGGGCTAATTCTCCCATTGTTTGAGGGATATATTGATTTGTTTCTTTACAATAAGACTGAATAGCCGTAGTCATGGATCCCGGGGCAGCAAAGCATGGTGAATCGGGATTGATAAAACATTTGAAAGGAACTGACTGTTTTGCAGCGGCTACGATATCTTCATAAGTAACCGGTTGATTATTTTCCCATTCTTTTTTGCATTGTTCAATCAGCCACATTCCACAGATATTTTTCAGCAGACGGATAGATCCGTCGGCACCTCCTTCGTTGGTGAAGTTAAGTCGAAAAGTTTCGTCATTGATTACAGGCGTTTCCGATTCGATGCCCATTAATGACCATGTTCCCGAACTCAGATATGCGAAGTTTTCGTCTTTCGCCGGGGTAGCCAAAACTGCCGAAGCGGTGTCGTGACCGGCGACGGCGACGACGGATAAATCCTGTAAACCGGTCAGACGTTGTACTGAGGGAGATATGTTCCCTATCTTGTATCCGGGGAACACCAAAACTCCGAAGTGATTATCGTTTAATTGCAGGGCTTGAAGAAATGAGTTGTCGAACTTTTGTGTATAGGGATTGAGCATTTGGGATGTGGAAGCGATAGTATATTCTGTCACCATTCTTCCGGTCAGCAGGTAAGAAAGTGCATCCGGCATGAACAGTATTTTGTCGATGGCGGGATAGATAGATGAATTTTCACTCAACAGGGTATCAAGTTGGAATAATGTGTTGAAGTTCATGATCTGAATTCCTGTTTTTTGATACACCTCTTCTTTCGGAATTTTGGAGAAAAAACGTTCAGGTGCACTAAACGTCCAGGGATCCCTGTAACTGTAAGGCATGCGCAACGGTTCCTCATCCTTTCCGAAGCACACAAAATCTACTCCCCATGTATCAATACCCAGGGATGTGACTTTCAACCTGTGCGATTTGACTTCCTGTAATGCCCCTATTATCTGATTATACAAATAGAACAGATCCCAGTATAGGCGACCGTTCACTTCTATAATTGGATTAGGAAAACGGCTGATTTCCTTTAACTCTAATTGGTCATTTTGTATAGTTCCCAGCATTGCTCTTCCGCTGCTGGCGCCTAAATCGATTGCTAAGAATGACATTAAATTATCTACGCTCATGATGAGGTTAAATTCAATTTTTTTTAAGATTGTCTGCAAACTTACAGGATGAATTGAATATATGCAATGAAATAAATGATTTTATGACTGTGTTTTTTGATAATGTTATTTTGGGTTATTGATGTAATGGAAGTCCTGAGATTCCCAGGTACGCCTCAAGCGTGAGTAACTTACTGATGTTTCGCAGTTAAAAATGAAGTTGATAATCAGAGGATAAGAGATAAA
>NZ_JAXQGC010000031.1:0-3603 GCF_034331125.1 Proteiniphilum sp. | reverse complement strand
GACTTTTAGTCGGAATCGAACCTATGGATTTTCAATCCATAGTGGTTCAGTTTAAAATCGTATACTTGCTCCGCCCGATAACCAAAACCCCGGCTGGGGGATATTGCCGAAATCGACATGTGTGGTGTTGAAAATATTGTTCGCGTTGACAAACAGGTCGATGCGGGGGAACTTGTAGTTGGCTTTCACATCCAGCAGGGAGAAGGGGCTGAAGTCCACCCGTTCACCGGGTTGCAGATCGACATACTGCACATAGGAACCGGCCCTTTCCTGCCAGCGGAAATTCCATGACAGGGTGAGATTTCTCACCACATCGTGATGCAGGGCAGCGGTGAATTTGTAACGGAGATGATTCAGAACGTAATTGGATATCAGTTCGTCTTCCACCATATTCTGGTCAAGATACATATATCCCATGTTGAAGGAACGGAAAGGCTGGCCGTTTCCGAACCACTTTTTCAGATCCAGGCCCACGGTAACTTCAAATCCCTTGGTATTGATCCTCGTGTGGTTCCTCGATTCCCACAGTGCGTCGGGAGACGGTTTTACCCAGTCGATCATATTCCTTCCTTTCATATGGAAAGCGGCAATGCTTCCCCTGATGATGGGGTGTGTATATTTTATGCCGGCCTCAAACGCTTCGGACAACTCGGCCTCAAGGTCACTGTTGCCTGTATGCGTGGCAGTCGTATAGTAGAGGTCGGTGAAGGTGGGCATGCGGGTGGCTTTGTTCCACGAGGCATAAAGCCTCAGCGCCTCTGACGGCCTGTATGATGCATTCAGCGCAGGGTACAGGTCGAATTTATTCACGACCGCCGTATTATGATTCAGCAAGCCACCCACGGAGAGGGTGAATTTTTTGAAGATGAAATTGTGCTCCAGAAAATAACTGATATTGGTACGGTTATCCGAATGAGTATATTTTCCTATACTATCTTCCATCGGTTTACCCAACACATTGCTCAGAATACCTTCATTGCGGAATTCGCCGCCAAAACCGGTGATCCCCCATCGTGAGGCGTACTGCATATTGAGATTCATACCGAAGACATCGCTCCGGTGATAATTGTGGTCTGTGTACCAGTCGGGCACGTCGGGGGTGCCTTCCCTGATAAGTTGGAATTCATCATAGTGACGGCTCCAATAGATATGTGGAATGAATTTAAGCCGTCCGTTGGTCTCACCGCGGATGGAAGCAAAAACACCCCGTGTATCGTCGAACTGATCGGGATAGGCAGCCGTGTAGAAGGTGTTGGCGCCCTGTTTTTTATCATTCAATCCCGCCTGAAGGTCGAGATTGGCACCGTTGATCTCGAACCGGCTTTGCCAGAGCAGGTTCACAATGTTGTAATCGCTGTTCCGGATATATCCGTCCGAATGCTTGTATCCCGCCGATAATGTATGCAGCGAGCCGTCCGCTTTGTAGGCACCTCTTGCTTCGGCGCCGAAAAGCCCGTGCATACCGCCTTCCAGTTTCGCGAAACCGTTCGATTCGGGATCCTTCCGGGTGATAATATTCACACCGCCGGAAAAGGCGCCGGCCCCGTAGACCAATGAAGATGGCCCCTGTACGATCTCGATGCGTTCGATATCGGAAAGGTTGATGGGAATGTTAAAACTGTAATGTCCTGTGTGAGGGTTGGTGAGGTTTACACCGTTGAGGAGGATGGCTGTCTGATCGAATGATCCGCCGCGAAGGGAGATGTCCGCCTGTACGCCGTGCGGCCCGCGTTGCAGGATGTCTACACCTGCCACATAATTCAGAAGGTCTTCAATACTGCGAACGGGTGCCCGTTCAATTTCCTGTCTCGAAATAACGGTCACCTGCTTCGCTGCCAGGTTCAATGGCAGGTCGACCTTTGAAGCGGTAACCACCACTTCGTCCAATTCCGTGGGAGGAATGGAATCTGTGGATGTTTGGGTATATACCCGTTCCGCAGGCTCTACCGTAGTCGCATGGGCGCTTATCAACGCACAACCGGAGAGCACACCTATCGTGACTGTCTTGTGCAGGCTGTTGAAAACGCTATACGACTTGCGGGCGAATCGTTTGAAACGAAATACCCTGGTCGTCTTGAATTGTTTTTTAAGCATGTTCTATTTGATTTTGTAAGAATGCGGTGCAAAAATAAGAATAAAAACACTATAACCCAAAGAACCATTTAGCCATGGAGAAATAAATGAGTACACTCATTATATCGGCGATGGTGGTAATCATGGGTGCACTGGCCGTGGCAGGGTCTAATTTCAGCCGTGTAAAGATAAGCGGCAACATCATACCTATCACACTGCCCACCATTACTGTGGCAACCATAGTGATGGCCACCACAGGGATAATGTCCGGTGCCCGGAAGGAGGCTATGAGAGACACTCCAGCCGCCATAGTTATCCCCAGCATCAAGGAAACTGTAAACTCTTTGCTCAGCAAACGTATCCAGTCCTGCCGTCGGACGTCGCCCATGGCCAGGGCACGGATCATCAGGGTGGCAGATTGTGATCCTGCATTCCCTCCGCTGTCTATCAGTAGAGGTAGAAAAAATACCAGGGCGACGACCGTTTCAATTACATTCTCAAATTGTGACATGGCATATCCTGAGAAGACATTCATGAACACCAACACCAGTAGCCATCCTACCCGTTTCTTGTAGAGAAATGAAACGGTAGCCAGCACGGGATTGATGACAGCATTCTGCATCGCACCGAATTTATGGAAGTCTTCCGTGTCTTCTTCTTCTGCCACATCGAAAATATCATCAATCGTAACGATACCGAGTAGTGTATTGGTACTGTCCACAACGGGTAAAGCTACCCGATTGTAATCCTTAAATATCTGTACAGCGGTTTCCTGATCGTCGAAGGCATTTAATACCACGAGTTTGTGGTCGATCAGATCCTCTATCTTTTCATCCGGATCGGCAAGTAATATATCGCGGATAGGGAGATCGTCGATCAATTTCCAGTGTTGATCTACCACATATACTATATCTAATGTTTCAGATTCCTTCCCGAAGCGGCGGATATGTTGCAATGTCTCTGCCACGGTGAAATGTAATTTCACCGCTACATACTGGGGCGTCATCAACCGCCCGATGCTTTCTTCCGGATATCCGAGCAATTGTGTGGTTTTCTTCAGATTCTCCGTACTCAACAATTGCATGAGTTGTTGGGCTATTTTTCCGGGTAACTCTTCAAACAGGGCTGTGCGGTCGTCCGGATCCATATCATTCATGAGATCGCTGAGACGCGATGCATGATGTGCCAGGCCGTTGATAATTTCGCCCTGTTTGTCGGGATGGAGTTCACGGAAGACTTCTTTTGCTTCTTCTCCTGGAAGCAGCCGGAATAAGATAATAGAGTGGAGTTGGTTACTATGCTCAATAAGGTAAGTGATATCGGGAACATCCAGTTTCGTGAGTTCCGTTTTCAGGGTAGTCCATGCCCTCTCTTTTATGAGTCTCTGAAAATTGATTCGGGTATCTGTCATCATACTCTCCTTTCTGCTTTGCCTGAAAGGAGGGTATTCCCTTACAGGTCAAAGGTATTACTGTTATTACTCATGTTTCGCACTTCCCTCAAACAATTGACAAAGAAATAGAAGGGAAA
>NZ_JAXQGC010000030.1:0-3686 GCF_034331125.1 Proteiniphilum sp. | reverse complement strand
CTCCTGATTTCAAGTCAAGAATTTACAATAGGAACTATTGCGGATAATCATTTAATAAAATCCCAACAAATGAATGAACGTATAGATTAATACTGTCTAAATGGACAAAACCGAAAACAATCAGGTCTCTCCAAGACGACGAAACTTTGAAGAGAGAAAACTATTTCATGAGAAAGGTGTCTGCGAAAATTTCCGAACGAATAAAAGAGAAAGACATCTGGTTTACGGATGATGGCTTGGAATTTGCCGGAAACCTATATTTTCTTGCGGAGGACTTTTGAAAATTAAAAAATGATTGGTATGAAGAATAATAGTATTGCAACCCTGGATAGTTTACTGGAGGAAATAACTCCGGAAGAACAGATGAGAACGGATGCAAAAATGCAACTGGCGGCAAAAATTGCCGACGCTATGATCGAAAAGGGATGGAACAACAATATGCTGATGCTTTGGCTAAAGCTGAAATATCCTGCCTGTATGAGGTTAAGAATCTTGACTCCTTTATCAAGGGTTCCGGCAAATTGTCACTCCCGGAAAGGTTTATATCCGTCTTGAATACAACTTCACTATCTACCTGCAGGGGTATCTTGTTCGCTCTTTTTAGAGGAACTCCCTTGCATTCGGTACTTCTTCCCTTAGTTGACAAAAATTTGCTCAAGACAAGCTCTGTTAAAGAATAACGTGTAAATCAATGAAAATTCTTATTACCGGCATCAACGGTTTTGTCGGTTCTAATTTCACTAACAACTGGAGTAAAGACCATATACTCTATGGTCTGGATATCCACCAGCCGGCAAAAGAAGGTGTGGAACGGATCTTCTCATGGGACGAGATGGGGAAGATTCCGCCGGTGGATGCGATTGTGCATCTCGCCGGCAAAGCGCACGACACAAAGAACGTGAGCGAGGCGCAATCGTATTTCGACATCAACACGGGATTGACACAACGTATCTTCGACTATTTCCTGCAATCGGATGCCCGGACTTTCATCTTTTTCAGTTCGGTGAAGGCGGCAGCGGACTCCGTGCCGGGAGATATCCTGAAGGAGGGGATCGTCCCCCACCCTGTCGGGCCTTACGGGGAATCGAAGATCAGGGCGGAAGAGTATTTGTTATCGAAGATGAACGAGGCGCACAGCAGGCAAAAAAGGGTGTTTATCCTCCGCCCTTGCATGATCCACGGGCCCGGAAACAAAGGAAACCTGAACTTGCTATATAACGTGGTGAAGAAGGGAATTCCATGGCCGTTGGGCGCATTCGACAACCGGCGCTCGTTCTGCTCAGTGGATAATATATCTTATGTAGTGGAACAACTGATCGTCAGGGATAATATTGAAAGCGGAGTCTACCATGTGGGCGACGACGAACCGATATCGACCAACGAATTGATCGGCCTAATCAGTGAATCGGTAGGGAAAAAACCGCATATATGGAAACTCCCGAAAGGATGGATGAACGCAATGGCGAGCGTTGGCAACACGTTGCATCTTCCGCTCAACAAGCAACGGTTGCAAAAACTGACCGAGAATTACGTGGTAAGCAACGGGAAAATAAAAAATGCGCTCGGTATCGAGAACATGCCGGTATCAGCCCGGGACGGGATGAAAAAGACACTGGAGAGTTTCAAATAGCCCATTGACAATCAGGACATATCGCCACTTATAATCAAACCTTTATAAAAGCGTGACTACATCAAGCACGCATAAAACAGTAAAAGACTACAAATGATATATTTACTCGTTATTGCCTTATTATTTATAGCGGAACTGGTCTATTTCCGCATTGCGGACAAATTCAACATCATAGACAAACCGAACGAGCGGAGTTCTCACACCCGGATCACGTTGCGGGGAGGCGGCATTATTTATTGGGTGGCTGCCCTACTCTATGTGCTGTTCAATCCTTCGGAGGCAGGTTGGTGGTTCCTAGCGGGAATCACCCTGATGGCCGGAGTAAGTTTCTGGGACGACGTAGAAGGCCTGGGGCAAAAGATCCGGTTATTTTTCCATCTGCTGGCCATGACCTGTGCGTTTTATCTTGCAAACGTATTCGGGGTGTATCCCTGGTGGGCCATTGTAATCGGGTATATTCTGTTTACCGGCATAGTGAACGCATACAACTTTATGGACGGCATCAACGGTATCACGGGCTTATATACGCTCGCGGTACTGCTGCCCATGATCTATGTGAACAATTACGTCCAGACTTTCACCAAAAACGATTTTCTTCTTTTCCCCCTGCTGGCATCCATCGTGTTTCTGTTCTTCAACTTCAGGAAACAGGCGAAGTGCTTCGCAGGTGATGTGGGAAGCGTGGGTATCGCTTTCTGGATCGTAACGCTGTTACTACTCCTGATCATCAAAACACAAAACCTGGTATGGATCGGTTTCCTGCTGGTGTACGGAGTGGATACGGTTTGCACAATACTACACCGGATTTACCTGAAACAGAATATCATGGAGGCGCATCGCCTGCATTTCTACCAGATACTGGCCAACGAACTGAAAACCGGACACAGGACAGTCTCCTTGTCCTATTTCCTGGCGCAACTGCTTTGTTCCGCGCTGATCATCGCCCTTTACCCCATCGTGGGATGGTGGGTCTTTCTGCTATTGGTAGCCACATTAGTCGCCATCTACGGAATAAAATTCCGGCTAATGAGAACAGTCATTATTGAAAAATGATTTTAAGACAATATAGTCATATGAGATATTTAAAGAGGACTTTTTTTATATTCATTTTTTGTATTTCGTTATCCGCCCATACCCAGGGCCAGAAAACAATAGCCGTAAAAACAAATATCCCACATTGGGCAACAGCTTCTCCGAATTTGGGAGTGGAAGTGGCATTCCGCCACAAAATGACCTTCGAACTGTCCGGCGGGTATAATCCCTTTGAGTTTAAAGACGATAAACAGTGGAAGCATTGGATTATCTGGCCGGAAGCACGTTATTGGTTGAATGAAACATTTAATGGTCATTCTATTGGCCTGCATGGCGTGTTTGCCGGATTCGATGTAGGGGGATTGGAATTACCGTTTAATCTGGTACCCGAACTCAAGAATAGACGTGTCGAAGGAAATATAAACGGAATAGGTTTAAGCTACGGATATGCCTGGATAATCGGTAATAGTTTAGTCCTTGAAGTAAGCGTAGGGGCTGGATATGGACGTTTGAAATACGATGTTTTTACAAATGGTGACAATGGATATAAGACAGACTACGGTCAAAAACATTATATCGGTCCAACCAAAGGAGCCATCTCATTGGTATATCTCTTCTGAAATTAGTGGATAAGGCTAAAACTTGGAGAATCATACTATTTTTCTCTCCACTGCATATTTTATCAGGGCGGCAGTATTGGGAACCTGTAGTTTGGTCATGATATTCTTACGGTAGCTTTTAACGGTTTCATAGCCGATACACATTATCTCGGAGATAGTATTCATGGTGTGCCCTTCGGCAATGAGCCTGAGCAGTTCATGCTCCCGCCGGGAAAGGGATATGGTGTCTTCCTTTTTGGTACGCAACAGCAGATCGTGATACTGACAGCAGCATTGGTCGCAGTATACGGATTGAAATTCCGGCTTATGAAAATATCCGTCATTAAAAAATGACTTTAAGACAAATAATGATTTAGCTTGATGTCTCATTTGGTACATGTACCTTTGTTTACAAATAAAAAAAT
>NZ_JAXQGC010000029.1:0-3987 GCF_034331125.1 Proteiniphilum sp. | reverse complement strand
ATTTCCTGACAGCTAAACTGAAATTTGATTACCCACTCTATTTGTTATAGAGCCAAAAGTTTTTTATACCTCGATGGGTATCCTGGCTGTGATGTATTTTGTCTTCGGCCTGGTATCATGGGTGAATGCAATCCTTATCCCTTACTTTAAGATTGCCCTTGAACTGACACATTTTCAGTCATATTTCGTCACTTTTGCCTTTTATATCGCCTATTTTGTGATGGCCATTCCATCGGGTTTATTATTAAACAGGACGGGCTATAAGAAAGGTATTATGTACGGGTTCATATTCCTGTCGTTAGGTGCCCTTATCTTTGTCCCGGCAGCACTTATGCGACAATATGCCGTTTTTCTTGCAGGATTGTATTGCCTCGGGACAGGGCTTGCCATTCTTCAAACGGCAGCAAACCCTTACGTCACCATAGTCGGACCGATCGATAGCGCAGCACAGCGAATGAGCGTGATGGGAATCTTCAACAAGTCCGCAGGTATCATTGCTCCTTTGCTTTTTGCAGCGGTAGTGTTCAAATCGACTGATGACAGCACCTTTGCATTACTTGAAGCAGGAACGCTCTCCGAAACAGAGAAAAATATTATTCTGCAGGAATTGATCAGGAGGGTAATTATGCCCTATTCCATCCTTGCCGCTCTTTTGCTATTAACAGGTATCGGCATAAGATATTCAGTATTGCCGGAGATAGAAGAAAAAGAGGATGAACCCAAAGAGGAGAATAATACTTTATCTGTTGTAAATCCGTCAAAGAAGTCTCTTTTGGATTATCCTTATCTCATCTTTGGAGCCATCGCGATTTTCCTGCATGTAGGTACGCAAGTGGTGGCGATAGATACTATTATCAATTATGCCGGGTCGATGGGGATCGGCCTGCTGGATGCAAAGTTCTTTCCGTCTTACACGCTTATATGCACCATTATCGGTTATTTGCTGGGTATCTTGCTTATTCCCCGGTTTGTTTCGCAAAAGACGGCTTTACAGTTTTGTACCGCACTCGGGCTACTCCTTTCTTTAGGGGTAGTACTTGCCAACCATACTGTTTCACTGTTCGGGCATACGGCAAACATCTCGATATGGTTCTTAGCCTCGATAGGATTTCCTAATGCATTGATCTATGCCGGTATCTGGCCCTTGTCGATCCATAACTTAGGGAAATTAACCAAAACGGGCTCTTCCCTTTTGATCATGGGATTAAGCGGGAATGCCATCCTGCCACTGATTTATGGTGCGATAGGAGATCACTATGGCTTGAGAGCAGGCTACTGGGTTCTGATTCCGTGCTTTATTTATTTGGTATGGTTTGCTTTTCACGGACATACGATTAATTATTGGAAAAGAGAAAAAAGAATACAAAATGAAAAGATTGATAATAGAAAAGGGCAAGGTTATCTTTCCCACTCACATAGCGGAAGATGTCTCTATAGTTTGTGAAGAAGGAAAGATCCGTGATATTGTACCTTCGGATGCAGTTTCGTTTTCTGATACAGATGAACGGATCGATGCCTCAGGGCAGTATGTTTCACCGGGATTCATTGATATTCATCTTCATGGCGGTGGAGGTCATGATTTTATGGACGGCACGGTGGAGGCTTTTCTCGGGGCCGCAGAACTGCATGCCCGTTATGGTACCACGGCTATGGTGCCTACTACCCTGACAAGTACGACCGAAGAATTAATGAACACTTTCTCGGTGTACCGTGAAGCGGTAAAAAGGAACAGGACAGGAGCCAGATTCCTGGGTCTGCATCTTGAAGGACCTTATTTTTCGTATAACCAGCGGGGAGCGCAAGATCCTAAATACCTTCGTAATCCTGAGCCGGAAGAGTATATGCGTATTCTGGCATCGTCGGAAGATATCGTCCGCTGGAGCCTGGCTCCCGAATTGCCGGGTGCGCTGGACCTGGGACGGGAATTGGTGTCGAGAAACATCCTTGCGGCCGTGGCACATAGCGACGCGGTGTGTGAAGAAGTGGAGTTGGCATTTAAAGAAGGATTTTCCCATATTACGCATTTATATTCGGGGATGTCTTCGGTGACACGCCGCCACGCCTTCCGGTATGCGGGAGTGGTAGAAGCGGCTTATCTCATTGATGATATGACGGTAGAGATCATCGCCGACGGAGTGCATCTTCCCCGTCCGCTGTTACAGTTTGCCTACAAGTTCAAAGGAGCCGATAAGATTGCCCTTTGTACCGATTCGATGCGCGGGGCAGGCATGCCAAACGGAGAGTCGATCTTGGGGAGCCTCGACGAGGGACAACGGGTAATTATCGAGGATGGGGTGGCTAAACTGCCCGATCGTTCGGCTTTCGCCGGTAGTGTGGCTACAGCCGACCGGTTGATACGAACTATGGTGAACATAACTGAAGTGCCATTGACCGACGCAGTAAAGATGATGACTCTGACACCTGCCCGCATTATGAAGGTCGATAGCCGAAAAGGATCCATTGAACGTGGAAAAGATGCTGACCTGGTGATCTTCGATGAAAACATACAGGTGTCATATACAGTGTCGGAAGGAATTATAATATACGATGCTTCAAAAATAAATCTATAATGAAACGATTATTTGCCGCTTAGTTAGAGATGTTGTTTTAGGGAATGCAACGGAATTTCACCTCTTATTATTTGGTAATTATATTTTTTTTATTTTCCTTTGTTTTGATAAATTTAATTATAGAACATAAAATAAACGCTAAAATCATTTGCCTATAAGTCCTCTTTACTCAATTGAACTTACATAACAATTAAGAAGTAAAGCAATGGATACTTTCTGCATGATGACCGATGAAGAATTGGTCGTTTCGTATGCCGACGGCAATGACTATGCGTTTGATCTGCTCCTCAACCGGCATAAACAATCTCTTTACGCTTATATCTTCTATACTGTCCGTGACCAGGGACTGGCCGAAGATATCTTTCAGGATACTTTCTTCAAAGCTATCACAACTATCAGGCAGGGCAGATACACTGAAACAGGCAAATTCAAAGCATGGATTACACGTATTGCCCATAATCTGATAATCGATTATTTCCGTCAGAGAAAGAATGAAAATACAGTTTCTAATGATGGCTATGAGATCGATCTGTTGAACAATCCCTCCCTGTGTGACGATACCGTAGAGATGAAAATGGTGAAAACTCAGGTGCTCGACGATGTGAAGAAACTGATCGACTTTTTACCTGTTGAACAACGTGAAGTACTGGAGATGCGATATTATGGGGATTTAAGTTTTAAGGAGATTGCTGATGTCACCGGTGTAAGCATCAATACCGCTCTTGGACGTATGCGCTATGCTATTCTCAACATGCGTAAACTGGCTACTGACCACAAAATGATTTTAACAATTAATTGATGGTCTTACTGATACGATGCATCTTCCGGACAAATTGCTGAGACCATTGTTATCGTGCCCAATACTTATCGTTCCCGGGCAATGATTTATCGTCCAGGCCTGAAGAGTAATTCCAGTTTGGGTTGTGGGCGCATTTTCCCGGAGAACATATCGCGCATCCATATCATACCGGCTTCCACACCCATGGTGGGTTTGAACCAGTGCTCCACAGACCCCCCGTAGTAAGGAGTGTTCATCATTGGTAACATCGGCATGTCTGACTGGTTACTGTTTTGTAATACAGGCATCCCTCCATAAGCGTTGAGATACCAGTCATCATTAAGCCGGTAGCGACCGTGGAGGTCAATCATTACTGCCGATTGGTTGAGAGAGAAATCATTTCTAGCCGTCTTCATATAGGTCAACCCTCCATCGAACATCAGGTTACGATTCACCTGGTAGCTGGCATCAATTCCTGCATTCCAGAGAGGCATCACATCGAAATTGGAGTTATAGCCACCGCTGACGCCCATCGTCAACGCAGGATTGATCGCATAGCGAGCCCCTGCATCCAATATATAGTAACTCATGTTTCGCACTTCCCTCAAACAATTGACAAAGAAATAGAAGGGAAATGCG
>NZ_JAXQGC010000028.1:0-121489 GCF_034331125.1 Proteiniphilum sp. | reverse complement strand
ATTATTTTAGTTAAAAACCCTGCTTAGACGGTACAGAGAATAGGGAGTATTAAAGGCTATCACATCAAAGGAGCATAAAACAGGCTCATTTTTTATCAAAAATAATTTTGAGGGTGAAAGTTGGGTTGGATTTAGTCAATCAGATTATTCTGAAATTGATATAAATTCCAAAACTGTACCCGATTCTTTGACAGACTACATTCAGATTGCGGACTATTTAACCAAGGGCTTAGAAACGGATATAGATAAAGCACGAGCGATTTACATTTGGATTGCTCATAATATCAAATATGACTTGACTCAAATAAATTCGGGCAAATGCTATGATTCTGACCAAGAAATTATTAACGAAGTTCTTAATGAAAGACAGGGCGTATGTCAGCATTACTCAGAACTTTTTCTTGCAATGAGTAAATCGGTTGGATTAGAAAGTCACCTGATAAGTGGATATACAAGAGATATATTCGGAAATATTGCAGATTTAAGCCATGCGTGGAATGGGATACGAATTGATTCAAATTGATACCTTAAATTACGGGATTGATAATTATAATTTATATATCACTCACAAAAACAGACAATTTCGAAATCCAAAATTGGAAGATTCTCGTGTAAAAGAATTAATTGATAATGCTGACAATGGAGTTTTTACTGCTAATGAGATATTTTATGGATTATTTTCATCTAACAAAGAACTTAACGACTTGATAACTGATGCACGGAACAGAATGCCAGATCTAATTTCTGACCTTGACACGAGAAAAAGATTTCGTTGATAGATATTTGAAAAAATGGAAACCATTACGAATATTTATGTTTTTAACTTATGGATACCAATTCCCAACCACGCAGATTGAAGTATCCCACGCAAAAGTCTACCCTTTTTACCTGAGAATTAGAAATAATAGATTGGAGACCTTCTGTGAATTTAGTTTGAATATTATCATAAATCTGGGCCATCTCGGTATAAATATTTTCTTCCTGCAAATCTACAAATTAAATCTGAAGAAATGTTTATTAACATGGATTTGATTTCATGACATGATAACTCTGCTATCCAGTGTAAATTTCGCACAATGGAAGTAAGGGACAACCAAAAATAAACTTCAACAAACCAGATATCGGCCTGTATAAAGACTATCGGACACTACCGTCCCATCGGCAGTTTTAAATGCCAGATAAGTCTCTATCATATCTCCTTTCCAATCTGGCGGCAATGACAAACCGGCCTTCTTGTTTGCTCTTTTACCGGCATTGAGATCATACACCGATACACTTTTTGCCGGGTCGTGGGCAACCAACATAACCATGTCGTCGAACCAGGCATTTCCTTCTGCGTTCGTCTCCCAGTTGACCCGTAATTCACCCTCCACAACTTCGGCATGCACGTTGGAGGCACTGCTTAGCGAACCCAGGGAAACAAGTACATTCGGATAATCCAACCCCACTCCCTGATCTCCTTCTTTCACGGCAAACTTCATGTTGTAAGACATGGCTGCATTAAATGCGGTCATCCTTCCATTGGCTTGAGACTGGAAACCAATCCTGAGAAATGGAGTAATAGTTCCCAGAAAATTCATGGCGACCGATAACCGACTTCGCTGTTTGAGCTGTTTTTTTGTTTTGGGATCATTCACTCTGGCAGGCAGGCTTCTGATATAATCGATGTCCCTCCACGACGCGCCTACCACATTCCCCACTTTACCGGAGAATCCTCCAAAAGTACCATCTTTTACTCTGCCCATACTGTTTTTCTTTTGATTATAAGCGTTATATAGGTCAAAGTAATGCAATTAAAATGATAATACCAAATATTTATCGCTTGTTTTATCTGGTTTTTATCTGATATTCACTCATATTTACGTTTTGTTTAAGTCTTACCCGAAACTTGCTTTCGTCTGATTTATCCGAACGAGGTACGACCCAGGTACGAGTGAGATACGACCCAGGTACGTCAGAATTTCAACGATGTATGACTTGTATATATTAAAAAACCGGCCCTTTAGGGAGCCGGCTTTTTAATATACAGTATCTTTTGGTTTTAAACCCCGATTTACAGATTCGGATTTACGCTGTTCCACTGATCTACCGGCGGGATAATACCCATAGCGATCACTTCGTCACGCAATTTCACCAGATGTCCATAGCTCTGTTTCAGTTCAGCAATTTCAGCATCGGTACCTTTCACTTCACCGAATGAAACACCATTCTTGTCAAGTGTAGTTTCCATCGCCATCATGATATGTTCGAACCCGGGGATGTTTACATAGCATCCTGACGGCCAACGGAAAGATTCGCCGCCCATTGTAGCACGGATCATCTCAACCGAAGTGTAAGAGGGGCTCTGGAAAGAAGAACGGCCGCGCAGTTTGATGATATTGGCACCACCTTTGGTTACGCGTGTTTTTAATTCAGCCCATTGTTCATTAGTGAGAGCATCAGTTCCGATCAGTTCAGTAAGCGGTTTGCCGTCCACTTTGGCAGTAGAAGCGAAAACAGCCATCTGTTCGCCGTGACCGCCATAGGTGCGGGCACCGGTCACTTTGCTCTGCTCCACGCCGAAATGTTTTGCCAGTTCGCTTTGCAGACGGGTGCTGTCCAACGCCGCCAATGTAGTTACTTGAGACGGTTTCAATCCTGAATAGATCAGGGCTACCAGTCCGGTAATATCAGCCGGGTTGAAGATGATGGTCAGATGTTTCAGGTCGGGGCAATATGCCTTGATATCTTTTCCCAGTTGGGCAGCGATTTCCGCATTGCCTTTCAGCAGGTCTTCACGGGTCATACCGTCCTTACGGGGTGCACCACCTGAAGAGATCATGTACTTGGAACCGGTGAAAGCTTCTTTCACATCTGTGGAGTAAGTGAAGTTTACTCCTTCGAAGCCACAATGGCGCATCTCCTCCACTACTCCTTCTAGACCCAATGCAAACGGGTCATAAAGGCAGATATTGGGCGTTAAACGCATCATGGCTGCTGTTTGCACCATATTGGAACCGATCATGCCGGCAGCTCCTACAATCGTTAATTTGTCGTTCGTCAGAAAGCTCATAATTGATTTATATTTGAATGTTAATAATACGTCCTGATACAAGTGTGATTTGAGGCTTCAAATATACAAAATATTGCCGTATCAGGAGGCATACCAACTAATAATAAACGCTAAAAGAGATGGGTTACAGCAAGCTCCATGCTGCCGTTAAACCGGCCATCACGATCGCCACCATACTCATCAACTTGATAAGGATATTGAGCGAGGGGCCGGAAGTATCTTTAAAAGGATCACCCACAGTATCACCCACCACAGTGGCCTTATGCGCTTCGCTTCCTTTTCCGCCCAAATGACCCTCTTCGATATATTTTTTTGCATTATCCCAGGCTCCACCTGAATTGGCCATAAAGACGGCAAGTACGAAACCGGCACCCAAACCGCCTGCCAGCAGTCCCATTACTCCGGCTACACCAAAAATCAAACCGGTCAATATGGGTATGATAATGGCCAACAGCGAAGGCAACAACATCTCCCGCTGTGCCCCCTTGGTAGAGATAGCCACACAGCGCGCATAGTCAGGCGTAGTCTCTCCTGTCATTATCCCTTTTATCTCACGGAACTGGCGGCGCACCTCGTCCACCATCTTCTGCGCGGCCCTTCCCACGGCGTTCATGGTGAGGCCGCAAAACAGGAACGCCATCATCGACCCGATGAAGATACCGGCCAACACCTTTGGGTTCATAAGCGTCACCTGAAAATAATCCATGAAGTCCACGAAACTGGCTTTTGCCACCTCTACCGTTTCACCGTTAGCCAACTCCAACAGGTCGTCTCCCAGCCGCAACATCCCGATCCGTATCTCCTCCACGTAGGACGCGAGCAACGCCAGCCCGGTGAGTGCTGCCGATCCTATGGCAAATCCTTTACCCGTAGCGGCTGTAGTATTTCCCAACGCATCCAGTGCGTCGGTACGTTTTCTCACTTCCGGCTCCAGCCCGCTCATCTCTGCATTTCCGCCGGCATTATCGGCGATAGGACCATAGGCATCGGTAGCCAGGGTAATTCCCAGTGTGGAGAGCATCCCCACCGCAGCAATGGCGATACCGTATAGTCCCATACTCAGGTTGCCTGCAGAGATCATATTCTCTACATCGAAACGAATGGCGGAAAGGTAGGAAATCACAATAGCCAACACAATGGTAACTACCGGTATCACCGTGGATATAAACCCTGTCCCCATTCCGGAGATGATTACTGTAGCAGGGCCGGTCTGGGCACTGGCAGCAATACCTCTTGTCGGTTTATAGGAATGTGATGTAAAATATTCGGTGCCCTGCCCGATGATAATCCCGGCAAGGAGACCGGCGATTACAGAGAAGGACAATCCCACCCAGTTACTGAAACCCAGCAGGTACAAAATACCGAATGTGGCACCGGCGATCAGGATCGCACTTACATTCACCCCCCGGTTAAGAGAATCCATCAATTGTTTTACAGAAGCATTTTCTTTTGTCCTTACCAAAAAGATCCCAAGAATGGAAAGAAACACACCAATGGCGGCAATGATCATAGGGGCAAATACGGCATTCTTCTGCATCGACGGATTCATTATAAAGGCCGATGCTCCTAATGCAGCTGTAGAAAGGATAGAGCCGCAATAAGATTCATAGAGGTCGGCACCCATTCCTGCCACGTCTCCCACATTGTCTCCCACATTATCGGCAATGGTAGCCGGATTACGTGGATCATCTTCCGGAATACCAGCCTCTACTTTCCCTACCAGGTCGGCACCCACATCGGCTGCCTTGGTATAGATCCCGCCGCCTACACGGGCAAACAAGGCTTGTGTAGAAGCCCCCATCCCAAAGGTAAGCATGGTGGTGGTGATCATGATCAACTTATGGCCGGCATCGGCATCCTCCACAAAGTGATCCAGGATCAGGTACCATGCAGAGATATCGAGCAATGCCAGCCCCACTACAACAAGCCCCATCACGGCACCCGACCGGAATGCTACCTGCAGCCCGCTATTCAACGAACGACGTACAGCATTGGCCGTCCTGGCCGATGCATAGGTGGCCGTCTTCATACCGAAGAACCCTGCCAGACCCGAGAAAAAACCACCGGTAAGAAAAGCGAACGGCACCCAACTGTTTTGTAGGCCGAAGAAAGCCATGACAGCAAAAAGAAGAGCCAGGACAATAAATACCGCTGTCACCACTTTGTACTGTTGTTTCAGGTACGACATGGCTCCCTCTCGAACGTGACGGGCAATGGTCTTCATTTTTTCCGTGCCCTCACTTTCCTTCATCATTCTCTTAAAGAAGTAATAAGCAAAAATCAGTGCCACAACAGAGGCAACTGGTAGAAGGTAAAAGTAATTCATAGATTATTAACAGTTTAATATTATGTTTTTATTCCATAAAACAGGTCACTAAAAAATAGGTATTAATGCTATTTGGGACAAAGATACCAAAAAAGAAAAAACAGGAAAGGCATATCTCAAAGATTTCTTGATATTTTACCCTTGTGAGACCATTTTTTTCATAACTTTGTTTGTTTCGTCGCAGGGATTTCCCATCATGACGGATTGTTTCACGGTAATGGATTTGAGCGATCCGGATTCGCACACTAAACAGATTATATCATGGTAAAGAATTTTCTTTTAAAAAGCGATAAGAGCCCGAAAAATGTCCAGATAAAGAAAGACATTATCAATCACTTTATCACTACGGGGAATGACACAATTGCTGAGTTATCCAAAGAGCTCGACCTTAGTGTACCCACTATAACCAAATTTATAGCCGAACTCAAAGATCAGGGATTGATAGCCGAATTCGGCAAGATTCAGACGACCGGCGGGAGACATCCGAGCGTATACGGATTAAACCCTACTTCCGCTTATTTTGTAGGAGTGGATATGAGCCGGCATCACCTGAACATAGCCTTGATGGACTTTACAGGAAATATAGCTGAATATCAGATGAGTATTCCCTACACTTATGAAAATACAACGGAATCATTTGATCTTCTTTGTGACCATATCCAGAAATTTATTGACAAGACCGGAGAACTCAAAAAAAAGATTCTCAACATTAACCTGAACATTTCAGGCCGTGTAAATCCCGAATCGGGGTACAGTTACAGCAGCTTTTATTTCAGTGAAAACCCGATCAGTGAAACGCTTACAAAACGGCTGAATTACAATGTAGGCATTGACAATGACACTCGTGCCATGGCATATGGCGAATATATGAAGGGTGTGTCGGAAGGGGAACAGAATGTCATTTTTGTAAATATTTCCTGGGGGTTGGGTATCGGTATTATTATCGACGGGAAGCCCTATTACGGGAAATCAGGTTTTTCCGGTGAATTCGGCCATTTTCCGATTTTCGAGAATGAGATTCTTTGTCATTGTGGGAAAAAAGGATGCCTCGAAACAGAAGCATCCGGTGTGGCAATACACAGAATGGTGATGGAGCGTATCGCAAAAGGAGAAAGTACTCTCCTCACAGAGCAGATAAAAGATATCAATAAACTCACCCTTACCGACATTATCAAGGCTACCAATATGGAAGATCCTCTCTGTATCGAGATCGTGGAGGAGGTGGGGTATAAATTGGGAAAATATATTGCCGGCCTCATCAATATCTTCAATCCGGAGCTGGTGATTATTGGCGGACAAGTAGCCGAAACAGAAGGGTTTATCATGCTACCCATACGGAGTTCCATCCGAAAACACTCCCTGAATCTGGTAAATAAGGATACCCGCATCGTAACATCAAAACTGAAGAACAAGGCCGGGATCATCGGTGCCTGCATGATTGCCCGAAGCCGCCTGTTTAACGAATAAGTTCAATTACATTAGACTATTTCTCGCAATGGCATAGCTCAAGCAAGCTTGGCTCTGCCCATATTGCTTAACGAAATAGTTCCAACTCTTCTATCAGATGGCCGGCTCCTGCGAACTTATCGATGACAAAAAGCACATACCGGATATCTACGATGATACTTCTCTGGTAATCGGGTAAATACTGTATATCCCCTCCTACTCCTTCCCAGTTCCGGTCGAAATTGAGGCCAATCAATTCTCCTTTGCCGTTCAACACAGGGCTTCCGGAATTGCCTCCTGTAGTATGGGTGGTAGCTGCAAAATTAACCGGCATATTACCATCAGGCAGGGCATAATTGCCAAAATCCTTTTCCCGGTAAAGAGTTTTCAGCTTTTCTGCCACCACAAACTCCCAGTTATCGGGATCCTCTTTTTCCATCACACCTTTCAAAGTGGTCTGATGGGCATAAGTGACTGCATCACGTGGATGGTAGCCTTTCACCTGTCCGTATGTCAAACGCAGTGTCAGATTAGCATCAGGAAAATGGGTATAGGACCCATCCATAGCCAGAATGCCTTCCAGATACGTGCGGCGTGCCAACGAAAACGGCACATCATAATTACTGAGTTGATCACTGAGCGAAAGTGCCTCTTCGGTTACCGAGCGTGCAAACCAAAACATGGGGTCATTTCGCAACTGCTCTAACTTTTCCTTATCGGAGACAAATGCCAAGGGGTCGGAACAAAACGAGTCCCAGTTCCCGCGATTCCCGAACAGGGAATAAGTAAAAATATAATCCACAAACGCCTCCACTTCGCCACGGAACCGGGTATAGAGAAGATCGAAGAAAAGGGGTTGCTTTTCCCTTTCAACCAGCCGGGTGTACTCAGTGATCATGGCTGTCGATATCTTTTTATCTACAGCAATATTATAATCTTTATCAGCAAATAAATTATAATCCTGTTCCAATTGCGAAACCGCTCTCTGCATATCTTCCTCTACACCATCCACAACTTGCAATAATATATCCCATCCTTTTAACGGCACATTGGCAAATTCCACTGCCCGTATAATCCCTTCATTTAGCATCCAGCTTCTGTAACGGAGATCGGCTCTTTCTTGAACCATTCGTTCAATCTCTTTCAAAGCTCTAATATACTGCTGCTTTTTATTCTTTTTTGCCCATTCCGACAGACGATTCTGCTGTTCCAATTTCAATTGCTCAAAATCGCGCATATCAATTGCCCAATTGGTTCCGATAGCATTCTTATAAGCATTGGTGGAGCCGGAATACTTAGCCGCATATTGGATCTTCACTGCCGGGTCGCTCAGCATCTCTTCCAGCATGGCATTCTGGCGTACCTCCCGCATATCGATCCGCACCCGGTTGTCGATATCCCTTCGTTCGGCCACCTCCCACGAAGTATAATACTTGTGGGTTGTACCGGGAAATCCCATGATCATCGCAAAGTCGTCCTCCTCAACTCCTCCGGTGGAAATTTTCAACCACCGTTTCGGTTTTAACGGCACATTCTCGGGCGAGTAATCGGCAGGATTTCCCTTTTTATCGGCATACACACGGAACAATGAGAAATCACCCGTATGACGGGGCCACATCCAGTTATCGGTATCGGCGCCAAACTTGCCGATGGAACTCGGCGGAGCACCCACGAGACGGACGTCCGAATAGATTTTTTTAGTAAACATAAAATACTGGTTACCATTAAAGAATGGTTTTATCTCCACCTCGATACCTGGAGCAGACAAAAGCTCCCCTCCTGCTCTCTCCCGTGCAATGCGGTTAAGATAAGAGGGTGACAGAAAGAAAACAGCATCGGTATCCTGCTCTTTATCCCTTTCAAGGCACTGTTTCACATAATCGGTCACATCTTCCATCCGGTCGATAAAGGTGACAGTCAGCCCGGGGTTAGGAAGTTCCTCGGCTCTTGTCATTGCCCAAAAGCCATCATCCAGATAATTATTCTCTAAAGAACTGTGACTCTGTATCTGTCCATATCCGCAATGATGATTGGTAAGTACCAACCCCTCTGACGAGATTACTTCTCCAGTGCACCCTCTTCCAAAAAAGACAACCGCATCTTTCAACGAAATACCATCCGGGTCATAAATATCGTAATCCTCCAGTTCCAAACCGAGTTTTTGCATCTCGGAGAACTTTTGCTGTTTCAACAGATGGAGCATCCACATCCCCTCATCGGCAGATGCGGTAAAGACAAAAGAGTAACACAGGGTCAGATATAACACCAATTTCTTCATATGATTATATATTTTTTATACACAAGAACCAAGAGGCAAGACTTGGAATTTGGAATGTCGAATCCGGGATTAAAAATCTCCCCGTCTCCCCAGTCTCCCATTATACATATTGGCACATTAATTTTCCGTTTGGGCCGATAAAGTTAAGAAAAATGTCAATAAGAAGGGTTAACAATGTATGTTTTTCCCTATCTTTGGAGTGTAAGGCTGAAGCTTAATTCTTATAATTCATTGCTTCCAGTTCTAAATTCCTAGTTTTTAGTTCTCATTTCTTATTTCTAAAACAAAATGCATTACGAAACACTTTTCCAGGAAATTCACCGTGAATTACAATCTATAGAAGACACCGGAGAGGCAGCCAATTACATCCCTGAATTAGCGCATATAAATCCCGATCAGTTCGGCGTACATCTTACCACCATCGGAGGTGAAGAATTTGCTTTTGGGGATGCCGAAAAGCGTTTTTCCATTCAGAGTATTGCCAAAGTGTTCACCTTCGTACTTGCCTATTCCCGAATAAAGAGCAGTATTTGGGAACGAACCGGACTGGAACCGGCAGGCACACCCTTCAACTCATTGGTTCAGTTGGAGTATGACAAAGGTATACCGCGTAATCCGTTCATCAACGCCGGCGCCATTGTAATTTGCGATATTCTTGCAAGTGAGTTGGCCTCTCCCAAAGAAAATATACTTTCGTTTATCCAACGGATAACAGGTATAAACAGTATCGATTATAATCCCAAAGTAGCTTTATCGGAGAAAAAAACGGGTTACAGAAACTATGCCTTGGTCAATCTTATGAAATCATTCGGAAATATCAAAAATGATATTGACAGGGTGATGGATATATATTTTCATATCTGCTCAATAGAAATGAGCTGCAAGGAACTCTCTCAGTCATTTCTTTTTCTTGCCAACAACGGAATTGTCCCTTATTCAGGCGAACAGATACTCTCTGTGAGCCGGACCAAAAGGGTCAACGCTCTTATGCAGACTTGCGGATTTTATGATGAAGCGGGCGAATTCACCTTTAAAGTCGGCCTACCCGGAAAAAGCGGTGTAGGGGGAGGCATCGTAGCCGTCCATCCTGAAAAATATGTCATTACGGTATGGAGTCCCCGCCTCAACAAAAAAGGAAATTCATATAAGGGTATGCTGTTTCTGGAAGAATTCACCACCAAAACCAGCTCTTCTATATTTTAATGGAAAGGAGTGTGATTTACCCAACTCTCGCAAATAGGAATAGTTAATGTATGCAACTAAATTTACATGCGAGAGTTAAGAGATTTATCAATTCTTAAATTTACAAAAAAGGACAGTGAATCATTGGGCTTTAACCTGAAAAGGGTTATTTTTGCGGTCGATTGGAAAATAAGCACTTAGATGAAGATAAACTTAAAGGAACGAACTCCACAGCTGATTGCCGTAATAGGTGTACTCGTCATAGTGATGGCTATTCTCATCGGATTCCTCATTACCAGGAATACACAGATGAGTGAAATGCAGGAACAATTCACCATCGACAAACAGGAACTGGAAGATGAATACGAAGCTATTTCACTGCAATACGAAGGGTTCAAGTTCAGTGTCCAGAACGATTCCCTGTTGTACAAACTGGAGAATGAACAAGCCAAGGTACTTCGTTTACAGGAAGAGCTCCGCATGACCAAAGCAAGTGACCAGGCCGAGATCAAACGGTTAAAAGATGAACTGGCCACATTGCGCAAAATTCTTCGTTCTTATGTACAACAAATTGATTCACTCAACAGGCTGAATGAACAACTTCGTGCTGAAAACCGACAGATTACCGATCAATACCAAAAAACCACACAGACCCTCAGAAAGGTATCCCAGGAGCGGGAGCAACTCTCAGAGAGAGTATCGCTGGCAGCGCAATTGGTAGCCACCAACATTAATGCCAAAGCGGTAAACGACAGAGGCAGGGAACAGACGCGTCTGAGCCGAAGCACACAATTCGTAGTATCTTTTACCATCGCCCGCAATATCACCGCCGAACCGGGTGAACGTACCGTCTACGCCCGCATAATGACACCCGACGGGTCAGTCCTTTCAAAAAGCCCATCCAACACTTTTCCTTATGAAAACGGGAATATTCTCTTTTCCATGAGACGAATTGTGGAATATGGCGGGGAAGAGATGCCAGTCACTATGTACTGGGATATTGAGGAATTCCTGATGCCCGGCACTTATAAAGTCGATATTTTTGCCGACGGACATCATATCGGTTCGTATAGTTTCGATATGAAAGATTAGCATTTTTCGTCGTTTTAACACTCCGATAAATTTCTTTAACGGAAAATCATGCAGCATTTCCGGAATACAGGCATCTATATTAGTAATTGCCCCCTTTCCGGTAATAACAATGAACAGATGAAAAATGCTTCCTGTTTGATACCTTTGTGTATACTATTCGGATTGATCGTAACGGAATTACATGCACAGGATTTGAATGATGAAATGAAAAAAAGACTTCGTCAGTCACTCATTACGCCCGAAAAACAATCCGGACAGCAACAATATCAACATTCTCCCCAGATATTACCGGAGCAAGACAGAGAAATCCTCAAAGTATCTCCAACAACCAGGCTTCCCACAAGAGGAGACAAGATACAGTTACTTAATCCCCCGGAAAAATACAAAATACACATAAATACGACTGTCACCAATGCTCCTCCAATCAATCAACGACCGGCAGGATCGGTTCGGTATGAGTTTGTTGGAAAGAATATGCAAATAATCCCCACCGGCGGCCAAATAGTGAAACCTTCCGGCCGGGATTTCGATCCAATACGTACCCGTAACAGGAAAAGGCACGAAAGAACCGATCGGCTGGTTAAAGCCTATAATAACAAGTAGGGTAAAACGGGATCATGGGATAGCGTGAACCGCCTGGTTTATTGCAACATCCCCAGAAAAGTCTGTTCGTCAATAATTTTCACACCTAATTTTTCCGCTTTTTCTAATTTGGCCGGTCCCATATTCTCTCCGGCAAGAATGTAGTCGGTATTTTTCGAAACTGACCCGCTGTTCTTTCCCCCGTTTTGCAGGATCATAGCCTTGTACTCATCCCGCGAATGGAGTTCGAATGTTCCGCTGATGACGATAGATAATCCTTTCAATTTATCGGTCTTTGCAGCCAGCACCTCTTCGCTCAATGCAAACTGTAACCCATATTGCCGTAACCGTTGAACGAAATTGGAATAGAGAGGATTGGCAAAGTAAGCGGTCACACTTCGGGCGATCCGCTCGCCAATTTCATCCACAGTGATCAGTTGCTCCACAGTCGCCTGAGCCAACTGATCGATATCCGGAAATGCCTGTGCCAGTTTCTGGGCTACGGTCTCACCCACAAAGCGGATGCCCAGGGCATACAGAACCCGTTCATAGGGTACTGATTTCGATCTCTCTATACTTTCCAGCAGATTATTGGCGCTTGTTTCTCCCCAACGCTCCAAATAGACAAGGTCTTCGAACCGCAACAGGTAAAGATCGGCAGCATCACAGATCAACCGTTTCTCATAGAGCAGATTGATAGTCTCCGGACCTATGGTGATATCCATGGCTTTACGGGTGACAAAGTGTTCGATACGCCCCTTTATCTGCGTAGGACATCCCTCACTGTTGGGACAGTAATAGACGGCCTCGTCCTCATTGCGCACCAAAGGGGTTCCGCAATCAGGGCATTTGCGGGTAAAAGTAACCTTATCACCCAATAAGAAACGAGCTTCCTTATCTACACCGGTAATCTTGGGAATGATTTCTCCTCCTTTCTCCACATAGACCCTGTCGCCAATATGCAGGTCAAGGGCAAGGATCGCATCTTCATTGTAAAGAGAAGCTCTTTTCACTGTAGTGCCGGACAACAATACCGGCTCCAGATTGGCAACAGGAGTAACGGCGCCTGTCCGTCCCACCTGATAGGAAACCGATTCTAGGCGTGTAACCGCCTGTTCCGCATTGAATTTAAAAGCGATAGACCATCGGGGAAATTTGGAGGTAGCCCCTAAATTCCGTTGCTGTGTCAGTGAATCTACCTTCAGTACAACTCCATCGGTAATCACCGGAAGTGTCTTTCGTGCAACATCCCACTCTTTCAGATAAGTGAAGATCTCCTCCAGAGTACTGCATTTTCTCATAGTGTCGGATACGTTCAACCCCCATTTGCGAGCCAGGGTCATATTCTCAAAATGGCTGCGAGACGGGAGGGAATCACCCAACATTGAATAGATATAGGATTCCAGCTTACGGGAAGCCACCACCCGGGAATCCTGCATTTTCAGGGTACCCGAAGCGGCATTGCGCGGATTGGCAAACAGAGGTTCTTCCTGTTCAGCCCGCTCTTTGTTCAGTGCATCAAAAGAACTCCACGGCATCAATATCTCACCCCGAACCTCAATATAAGGCGGTACATCATCACCTTTCAACACCAATGGTATATTGCGGATGGTCCGCACATTGGCAGTCACATCATCACCTTTCCGTCCGTCACCACGGGTCACCGCCCGTGCCAGCCGGCCGTTCTCATAGACCAGGGAAATGGAAGTACCGTCAAACTTCAGCTCGCATACTATCTCGAACTCTTCGTTCAACGTCCGCTTCACCCGGTTGTAGAAATCAGCCACCTCTGCCTCCGAATAGGTATTCTGAAGCGAAAGCATGGGAAAACGATGAACCACCTGTGTGAAATTATTGTTAATATCGCTTCCCACCCGTACTGATGGCGAATTAGGGTCATAATATTCAGGGTATGCTGCTTCCAATTCCATCAGTTGTCGCATCAACCGGTCAAATTCAAAATCGGAGATCGTAGGTTGCGATAATATGTAATAATTATAATTATGCTCGTGCAGCTGGGAGCGAAGTGATTCAATCTGCTGTTTGACTGATTCCATTTTTGATAGTTTTTATTGACAAAGATAATGCGGAGAAAAATTCATTCCAAAGGAAAAAAGGGATTAGCGGAAGATCTCCATCCATGGATAATCCACTTTCTTCTTCGCAGGTTTGTAGAAATTACCAATATTCGCCGTAATGGAAAACACTTGCTGAAACAATACATGTCCTTCTGAAAAATGAAGGTTGCAGTTGATCCGTGCAGAGACATGATGCGACTCCAGCAGACGTATATACCATTTGCTTTGGAGGTAAGTAGAACCTCTCAGGAATGGGGTGCCCCAATAGAGATTTCCGCCATATACGGGGAATAAGCGCATCCGTGCATCTCCGGTATACAACCTGTTCTCCGTACCGATCCCGTACAATTCGGCATCAGCCCTTGCGGTAAAGCCTACCGGTTTATAACTCTCTTCCGCTTCCCGATCCCTTTCGAATCCGGCAAAAATACCGGCGGACAATAATCCTTTAAAGCTGTTTGCCGCCTCATATTCCAGCCCCACCGATGCCATACCCTGTATTTGTTCGCTTACGCCATAGGCTGGATTTTCGGGAAAGGTACCTGCATAATGAAAAAGATAAGACTGAAAATCGCCGAAGAAGATTCCTCCGGAGATTTTTCCCGAGAGACCCAGATAAAAACTTTCCCGGGTATCCGCCGCCGCATGCCCGGTCCAGTCCATCCATGCATTAAAGAAGTTATCGTCCTTTCCTATCTGCAAAAAAACACCCTGCATAAGCGGCATAAAATAATTCACCGAATCCCTGAAAAAGAGGTCGGAATAGTTAGATAGCACCTCTTTTCGCGGAAAAGCTCCCGCCCGTAAAAGTATCCCTGGCTTTTTATATTGGTAATAGAGCGTTACAACCGTTTTATTGACGGCTTTTTTCATTCCGGGAATCTTGAGCAGGTCTATGCCCGCATAAATGGTATGCGTTGAATCCCATGTGACACCTCCCAGCGTATTCAGCCATATCCCGTGTAAAGTCTGCGGAGCGGCGAAAGAAGACCTCTCATATTCCTGATTATCGAAAAAATAATCAAGTCCTACCTTCCAGCGGTACTCTTGCGCATGTAACGCGGATATCACAAATAATATACATATTACAAAGGCAAGTCTTTTCCACATACCCTTATTGATTTACCGATAGTATTGATATATGCTGACTTATTGACTGATTGACGTCCTAATTTATTCAGATCATCCCACCGGGCCATCTTATCTCCTTTCCGATGGTAAAGATAATATAAATTCAGAAATTTAAATCTTCCTTTCCTTCCATTTGCCACTACGCAGGTAAATAAACGAAAGCGTAAGCAAGAAGAGCCAATACACATGTTCCGTTGTCCATGCCACAGCCACGGAAAAACGCATGTGAATAATGACAAACCACATATATGAGAGATAAAAAAACAGTGTGATAATCTCAAATTTAAGGGCGGTACGGGTATTTCCTGTGCCCGATACGGAATTAAACAGTACCGATCCCATACTATAGATAGGTAATGATGAGATAAGCACATAAAACGGCAAAACGGTATCATTGATAAGGGAGGGATCATCCGTATAGATACGGATCATCATCCTCGGAAAGGCAGAGACAATACCTATCACGCAGACCATTACTCCCAGACTTATAAAAGCTATTCGTTTTATCAGATTGATCACCTCATCTCTTTTGTCCGCTCCGATGGTATTGCTCACCAGCGTACTCGCCACGGTCCCTAATGCTTGCGAAGGGATTGTAAGAATAGTGTAAAAACTCCGCACGATATTGGTTACCGCCAGAGGTCTTTCTCCCATATAATTCTCAATAAACACAAAGAAAAGCATCCAGGTGACAATGGAAAAAAGATACTGCACCATCATGAAGACAGAAATATCCAGCACTTTTTTAATTACAGACCATTGAAACCTGATTTTCCTGAAACCGTATTTATCAAGATCAACCGTTTTGCGTGTATAAACAAGCAGAAAAACGGTAGAAGCAAATTCTGCAATTACCGATGCGATAGCTGCCCCGGCAATTCCCAACTCGGGCATTCCCAGATTACCGAAAATCAGACCATAGTCAAATATCACATTCGTCCCGGCCATCACCACAGCATTGACAGTAAGAACTTTGGTACGTGCGGTGCCGATATAGAACGCCCGGAACATAAGATTGACAAAGGCGAAAATAATACCGAAAACACGCCATTCAAGATATTCCGTTACGGCCCCGGCAACATCGGCCGACTCAAACATTGCCGGTATCCAATGAACAGCTCCGTAGCGCAGCAGAGGTATCAGCAATATAGCCGGGATAAGCAGGAAAATAGCTCCCTGAATAACAATATCTCCTATCTTGTTGTAATTCTTCTCACCATTTCTCCGCCCGATAAGGATCTGGCTCCCCATACTGAATCCGAAACCCAGTGTATATAAAGCGATATAAATGATCCCTGCCAAAGCTGATGCACCCAGTTCCACTTCTCCTACACGACCGAGAAAAGCGGTGTCAATCACCTGAATGATGTTTTGCGCAAGCAAACTTAACAGGATGGGCGTACTTATTTTGATGATGTGCTTATTAGAATACACCTATTTTAAACTAAAAAGCCGCCGATTGCTCTGGCAACCGGCGGATCTGTATGATTATCGACAGGATTATTTTTTTATCCGGTTGTTACCGTCAAGATTAATGACTGCAGGCTGGAACGTTTTTGCCTCTTCGGGCGACAGCAACGCGTAGCTCATGATGATGATCACATCGCCTTTCTGTACTTTCCGGGCAGCAGCTCCGTTCAGGCAAATAATTCCTGATCCGCGTTCACCACGGATCACATAGGTCTCAAAACGCTCGCCGTTATTATTATTCACTACCGCCACTTTTTCATGTACGATCATGTGGGCCGCATCAATCAGATCTTCATCGATCGTGATGCTTCCTTCATAATTCAAATTGGCATCGGTTACCGTTGCCCTATGTATTTTGGATTTCAATATTTCTAACCACATATATGCTTATCTGTATCTTATATTATCAATCAGGCGCACATCACCGCAATAGACGGCAATTGCTCCCACAATATTTCCGGAATCCTGCCAGGTAGAGACCGGTTGTAATGAATCCCCATCAACAATCCCGAAGTATTCAACACGTAAGTCAGGTACATTGTTTATTGATCCGGTTACGAAGTGAATGATCTGATCCGGTGATTGTTCTTCAGTTAACAGGGTACTCTCCCGCATGATACGGTGTATTTCCGAAGCATGCTCCCTCTGTTCTACCGACAGCCGCTGATTACGGCTACTCATAGCCAAACCGTTCTGTTCCCTGACAGTAGGGACTCCCACGATCTCCACGGGTAGCTCCTGCTGCTTAACCATCTCCCTGACAATAGCTAATTGCTGGAAGTCCTTTTCACCGAAGTAGGCTTTATGAGGCTCCACAAAAGCAAAAAGTTTACTTACTACCTGGGCCACACCATTGAAGTGACCGGGACGGAAGGCACCCTCCATCACTTTGTCGAGCAGGCCAAAATCAAAGATCCGGATATCCGGCCCGGGATATATCTCTTCCACCGAAGGGGCAAACACAACATCAGCTCCGGTACTTCTCAGCAGTTCATAATCTTCTTCAGGAGTACGGGGATAAAGCCTCAGGTCTTCCTGGTTATTGAATTGCGTGGGATTGACAAAAATACTTACCACGCAGATATCATTTTCCGCTGCACAACGTTCCACCAAGGTGATATGTCCCTTGTGAAGCGCACCCATGGTAGGCACAAAGCCAATGGTTTTTCCCTTCTGCCGGTACTGTTGAAGCAGTTCCTTCAGCTCTGCTATAGTATGAATAACTCTCATTAATCTGATTTTACAGTGCAAAGCAACAAAATATTTGCCACATACAGAAAAAAACCGTGCCAATTCTCCATATAACAGAAAGCCAAAAGATGTTACACAACTCTATATAAGCCGATTACAAAATAGATGCATTTTCATTTTGTATTTATGTGGATTTTTTTTATTATCTTTGTACTCAAATTTAGATAATTAGCTACATGTCCCAGAAAAAAGTTTTGTACGTTTCACAGGAAATTTATCCTTATCTCGAAGAGACTAATATTTCAAATACTTCACGTTATCTGCCCCAGGCCATACAGGAGAAGGGTAAAGAGATACGTGCTTTTATGCCTAAGTACGGGAACATCAACGAACGCCGTAATCAACTTCATGAGGTGATCCGCCTCTCGGGAATGAATCTCATCATTGATGACACCGACCATTCCCTCATTATAAAGGTGGCCTCCATCCAGTCGGCCCGGATGCAGGTCTATTTCATTGATAACGATGATTATTTCCAGAACCGCGAAACACTCATCGATGCGAAAGGAATAGAATATGACGACAACGACGAACGGAGTATTTTCTTTATCCGGGGTGTGATGGAAACCATCAAAAAGTTGCGTTGGGTTCCTGACATCATCCATTGTCACGGGTGGTTCAGTGCATTAGCCCCACTTTATATCAAGAAAGGATATGCCGATGATCCCTGCTTCAAGGGTGCAAAAGTAATTTACTCCCTGTATGACGAATCTTTTGACAAAGCTTTCCAGAATGGTTTTGCAGAAAAGCTCCGGTTTGACGGGATTGGCGATCCCGAAATCGAAAAAATAAAAGAACGGGGTTTAATTGATTACACAAATCTAATGAAACTGGCTATCGATTTCTCTGATGGTGTTGTTCAAGGCAGTGAAAAGGTAAATCCCGAAATCATCCAATACATTCAGGAGAAAGGAGTGAAGTTCCTGCCTTACCATTCTGATTTTGACAAAAGAGTGGAAGAGATCGACGCATTCTACGAGGAAATTGACAGCTGATCCGGTTAAAATCCCTAATGAATTTATTTTTTTACCGCATCTATATACAAATATCTTTAAAAATAAAAAGAAAGCGTTTCGACGGTTTTTATTTGCCACATTTTTTTCAGATATTTGCGTCATTGAAAACAAACTTGATTGAACGAATGAAATTCAAATTCCTGTGCCGAGCACTTGTTATTGCCGTTATCGCCCTGTCCGCCATTTCGTGTAACGACAATCTTGATCCGATAGGATTTACCATACAACCCGACCAAGATCGTCTTGCGATAGGCACAGATACACTGGAGTTACAGGCACGCACCGTTCAGATAGATTCCATATTTTCCAAAATACAATATCCTGTATTGGGCGAATATACCGATCCTGTTTTCGGTACTATTAAGTCCGAATATATCGGAGAGTTCTATTTTCCCGAAGGGACACAATTCCATGACGGTGCTTCCATTGACTCGGTGAGAGTGCAGCTCGCTTACACCACGATGATGGGAGATTCATTGTCGCCGATGGGGTTGTCTGTTTATGAGGTGACAAAATCGCTAAAGGGGATAAACAATTATTCCCATGTCGACCCCGCGGAGTATGCCGATATGTCGGCGCCTCTGGGCACACAAACATTTACCGGAAAGAATTCAACCTACAGGACTGAAACCACCAGTTCAGGAAGTTCTATCAAGGTATATGAGATCAATGTGATGCTCCCGAACGCTTTGGGTGAAAAATTTCTTGCCGAATATAAGAAGGATGGGCATGGACAACTGGTGAATGTGGATGAATTCAGAAAATTCTTCCCGGGATTGTATTTTACCACCACTTTTGGAAAAAGTACTATCATCAGTGTGAGCCTTACCTCTCTTATGGTACATTATCAGTATCTGGACAAAGGCGGCTCCTCAACGAATGAGGATACTGTCCGTACAAGCGCCATGCGCCTGAACATCACTCCTGAGGTCACCCAGATCAACCATATTCAAAACAAAAACGACCAATTACTGGAAGAGAATCCTGACTATGCGTATGTCAAAAGTCCTGCCGGGCTAATGACGGAGATTACTTTTCCCCTCTCGGAAATGGATGAGAAGTTGCAATCACAGGCCCTGAATCTGGCAAATTTTACTGTATATGCCATGCCTGAGCCCGATGAGGACACTATGGTGAAATTGAGCCCTCCGGACTACCTGCTACTGATAAATAAAGATTCGTTGGCGGGATTTTTTGAAAACAGAAAGCTCATCGACAATGTAACCAGTTTCCTGACGTTGAGTGGTTTTGACTCTTCCACCTACTCTTACAGCTTCGGCAATATCTCCACGATGGTAAACCACTATAATGAGAAGCACAAGGGGGAACCCTTTGATCTGGTTTATTACCTGATTCCTGTGGATGTCACTTTCGCGACCGATAGCTACGGATATGCAACAACAACTCCAATCTCAATTAACCACCGCATGTGGCCGACAGCAGCCAGATTGGATAAACGCAAAGGGAATCTGAAGCTGGATATGATTTTCAGTAATTTCTAAAACGAGCCGTTTTATTTTTATTGGCACATTGGCATATTTAACTACGCTTCACTCCGTTGAACGTTGTTTGTCTCATCCGGTCTTACAAGGTATTCACTTCGTTGCGATTGGGACATTAAAATAAAAGTCCCTGTTCCTCTCCTTTTTTTCGTCCCAGATGTCGGTATGCCAGATCGGTTGCTTCCCTGCCTCGTGGGGTACGTTTAATAAATCCTTCTTTGATAAGGAACGGCTCATATACCTCTTCGATGGTGCCGGCATCATCTCCCACAGCCGTAGCAATCGTAGTAATCCCTACCGGTCCCCCTTTGAACTTATCAATGATAGTCAGTAAAATTTTATTGTCTACCTCATCCAGTCCATATCTATCGATATTAAGTGCTTCCAGTGCATAAGACGATATCTGCCTGTCTATTTTCCCATTACCTTTTATCTGGGCAAAATCACGTACCCGCCGTAATAGTGCGTTAGCCACACGGGGTGTCCCCCTGCTTCGGGAAGCAATCTCTAACGCTGCCTGGCCATCACAGCTAACCTGCAACAAGTCGGCCGACCGCAGGACGATCCCGGTAAGGGTTTCCAGATCGTAATACTCAAGGTGCATATTAATCCCAAAACGGGCCCTTAACGGGCTGGTCAGCAAACCGCTGCGGGTAGTAGCTCCCACAAGTGTAAAAGGATTCAGGTCAATTTGGATAGAACGCGCACTGGGACCTTTATCAATCAGGATATCAATCCGGTAATCTTCCATGGCACTGTAAAGATACTCCTCCACTACGGGAGAAAGCCGATGAATTTCATCTATAAAAAGCACATCATTCTGCTCCAGCGAAGTAAGCACTCCGGCCAGATCACCCGGCTTATCGAGTACCGGGCCGGATGTCACCCTGAATCCCACACCCAACTCATTGGCGATAATATTCGAAAGGGTTGTTTTACCTAAACCGGGAGGGCCGTGCAACAACACATGATCGAGCGACTCGCCACGCAAACGGGCTGCGCTGACAAATATTTTCAGGTTCTCCACGATCTTTCCCTGTCCCTTGAAATCGCCAAAGGTCAATGGACGCAAACTATTCTCAAATTCACGCTCGGTCTCCCTGAAATTGCGGTTACTATGTATATCAAAAGTATCTTCCATCATTGTTACTGCAAAAATAACTATTTATCGGGAGTTTTGGAAATTGCAGCCACATTCCGTTTTAATCCGGAGAATTTGGCCCTTTTCACGGCTGATTTACGGAATATCCGGCGATAATCCTCCTCATCCATCTCAATTAGTTTTTTCAGATCGAGCGATAAAAATTCATCCAACGGCATAAATTCAGGAGTACTATGTGGCCTGGAGTACCGGTTCCATGGACACACTTTCTGACAAATATCGCAGCCATACACATTATTGCTTAACAAAGGAGCTATGTCAGAAGAGATCTCTCCCTTATTCTCAATGGTCTGATACGAAATACATTTATTTGCATTGAGATAATGGGGTCTCTCTATGGCGCCGGTAGGGCAGGCATCCAGGCAACGGCGGCACTTCCCGCAATTTTGTGAGACAGGAGAATCATAATCCAACTCCATATCGATAATAAGTTCGCCGAGGAAAAAATAAGACCCCTTACCGGGAATGATGAGCAACGTATTTTTCCCGATAAATCCCAATCCTGCCTGTGCCGCCCAGAAACGTTCCAGTACCGGAGCCGAATCAGAGAAATAGCGCCCTGTAACCTCCGGATACCGGGATTTTATAAATTCGAACAAACGGCTCAATTTCTCGCGTACCACATCATGATAGTCTTTGCCATAAGCGTAATAGGCAAATTGCGGCACCTCTTCGGGCAGTTTCTCGTGTGGATAATAGTTCAATGCTACCGAAATAATGGATTTGGCACCGTCCACCAGTAATATGGGATCAAGCCTTTTGTCGATATTGCGGGCCATGTACTCCATACCCGCATTGCCGTTTTCTGCCAGCCACTGCATATACCGCTCCTTTTCCCCGCTATCGGTAGCGCGGCAGATACCACAGGCATCAAAACCCAGCGATAACGCATATTGTTTGATCTCTTCGGAAAATGTCATAAAACGGAAAGAACTCAAGCGAGCGTAAAATCAAGCTGCTTCCTGTCGAGATTGGCTCTTGCCACCTGAATGGAAACAGGTTGGCCGAGACGATACTCTCTTCTGGTACGCCGGCCGACTAACCGGAAATTCTTTTCATCCAGTTCGTAGAAATCGTCATCCAACTCGCGGATAGGGATCATACCTTCACACTTATTCTCATTGATCTCCACATAAATCCCCCATTCTGTCACACCGGAGACTACGCCATCGTACACTTTACCGATCTTATCGGCCATGAATTCCACCTGCTTGTATTTGATAGAATCCCGCTCGGCGTTGGCTGCTACCTGCTCCATCTGTGAACAGTGCTTGCATTCTTCTTCCAGCGGCCCCTGATCTACACTTTGTCCTCCCTCCAGATAACGTTCCAGCAGACGGTGCACCAGCATATCGGGATATCTCCGGATGGGAGAAGTAAAATGGGTATAATAATCGAACGCCAGACCGTAATGTCCTACATTCTTGGTGGAATAGATTGCTTTGGACATAGTACGGATTGCGATAGTCTCAATCAGGTTCTCCTCCGGGCGTCCCTGCACCTTATCCAACAGGGAGTTGATACTCTTCGCCACCTCCACTTTTGAGCCGTCGGATTTTATCTTATGTCCGAAGCGCAGGATAAATGTATTGAATGTATCCAGTTTTTCCGGATCAGGGACATCGTGTATGCGATAGACAAAAGTTTTGGGTTTCTTCCCTTTGGGTACTATGCCGATAGATTCGGCCACGTTTTTATTAGCCAGCAACATAAACTCTTCGATCAGATGGTTGGCTTCCTTCGACTCCTTGAAATAGACTCCCAGCGGTTTTCCTTTCTCATCGAGATTAAACTTTACCTCATATCGCTCAAAATTGATAGCACCATTGGCAAACCGCCTCTCACGTAACTGCCTGGCAAGATGATGCAATTGAAGTATCTCTGCCGAGAAATCACCCTTTCCGGTTTCGATCACCGCCTGTGCATCTTCATAGGTAAGCCGGCTGTCCGACTTGATCACAGTCCGTACGATACGTGATTTTTTTATCTCCGCCTTATCGTTGAGCGTGAAGATAACCGAAAAACACAATTTCTCTTCATAAGGGCGTAACGAACATATTCCGTTGCTCAACCGCTCCGGCAGCATGGGGATCGTCCTGTCGACAAGATAGATGGAGGTCGCCCGGTTTTCCGCCTCCCGGTCGATCAGGTCACCCGGTTTCACATAATGGGTCACATCGGCAATATGTACTCCCACCTCCCACTGGTTGGACGAGACTTTGCGAAGGGAAAGGGCATCATCGAAATCTTTGGCATCTTTCGGGTCGATAGTGATGGTGAATACATCACGAAAGTCTTCCCGCCTGGCAATCTCCTCTTTATCTATCTCTTCAGGGATCAGATCAGCAAATTTCTCCACTTTCTCCGGATAGCTGTAGGGCAGATCATATTGGGCAAGAATGGCATGCATCTCAGTATCGTTATGTCCCGGCTTGCCCAGCACATCAATCACTTTTCCTACGGGATTATTGGCTTTTGCAGGCCATTCGGTAATTTCCACCAACACTTTGTCGCCATTCCTGGCACCGTTAAGATCCTCTTTTGGAATAAAAATATCGTTCGACAGGAACTTACTATCCATCACCAGGAAGGCAAAGTGTTTCTGCACCTCCAGTATTCCCACGAAACGGCTTTGGGCACGTTCCAGTATATCTACTACTGTTCCTTCTGTATCAGCCCGTTTCCGCTTTGCCAACAGTTGCACGCGAACCCTGTCGCCATTCATCGCATGCTTACTGTTGCGTTCGGGTATATAAATAATATTTCCGTCATCGTCAGGCACAAAAAAGTTTTTGCCATTGCTCCGTCGTTCAAAACGGCCTTCCAGCATCAATCCCCGGTTATTGATACGGTATCTGCCGCGGGATGTTTCCAAAAGTACATCCGCATCACGCAGCTTGTCGAGTACACTGATCAGCACACGTCGGCCTTCTTCCCCACGGACATCCAAAGCAGCTGCTATCTGCTTATAATTAAATTGCTTATCATTATTCTGGGAAAGAAAATTGGTTACTAAAGGGATCAACTCCTTTTTTTTGGGTTTATTTACGGAAGGTATAGGTGTTGTTTTTTTACTCATAATTTATTTACGTCAGTTTCTACTTAAACAATTCAATCGCATTTTAGTTAAGAAACTGTTTAAATTTTATTGCTATACTATTTTGAATCTATTTTGGGATAGATTTTTTATTTTTTTCTTGCGGATTTAGCGGGCTAAATCAAAAGGAAAAAGTGAAAAAGATGCGCAAAAGAGACCAAAATAGTAGCAAAGAAAAATAGACAGTCCAATTATAAAAAATATTTCGGTAAAATTTAAACAGTTTCTAAATACAAAGTAATAAAATATTTCATAGAAAACAGAGCCAAGAGCCAAGAATCAAGACATTTTAATCATATCCTTGTGCGTGTGAACTTATCTCATAAATATTACATACGATAAAACAAAATTAAATCGTTTCTTCATTTTCAAATCCTGAAGTAATCGCTATTTTTGTATAAAAGATAAGGGAGATAGTATGCAAAAAAGAAAGATACTCATCACCGGTGCCAGCGGATTTATAGGAAGTACCGTTGTTGACAAGGCGCTGGAACTGGGATATGAAACCTGGGCCGGAATACGGAAGAGCAGTAGCCGGCAGTATCTGCAGGACGAACGCATTCGTTTTATCGACCTGCACTATGGCGATAAAACGAAGTTGAAGGAACAACTCCGGAATTTTACAAATGAGTATGGACATTTCGATGACATCATACATATTGCGGGACTGACAAAGGCACGCCGCAAATCGGATTTCGATAAAGTAAATTGGGAATATACCAAAAATTTCGTAGAAGCACTGATAGAGACGGATAATGTTCCCGATTCTTTTGTATTTATGAGCTCCCTCGGGGCTATGGGCCCCGGGGATGAAGTTGGGTATACTCCCATGTGTGCCGATAAGACTCCCACCCCTAATACAGCTTACGGAAGGAGCAAACTGAAAGCCGAAAACTGGCTGAAGGGTATCGACGGATTTCCTTATCTGATTTTACGTCCTACCGGTGTCTACGGCCCCCGCGACAGGGATTATCTTATCCTGATGAGAGCAGTAAAAAATGGATTAGACGTGGGAGCAGGTTATAAAAAACAACTCCTCTCTTTTATCTATATCGAAGATCTGGTAAATATAGTTTTCTCCCTGATTGAAAAAGGGATTCGGAGAAAAGAGTATCTCGTCTCCGACGGAGATATGTATACCGACAGTGAATTCAACGCCATTGTACGGGATGTATTGCATAAAAAGAATGTATTGAGGTTAAAAATCCCACTCTTTCTGGTAAAGCCCGCAGCATTTATAAGTGAAAAAACCGCTGCTATTTTTGGTAAAGCTACTACCTTTAACAGCGATAAGTATAGGATTATGAAACAACGCAACTGGGCTTGTGAGATTGCTCCATTGAAAGAAGATATCGGTTTTCAGCCTGTATACCGGCTGAAAGAAGGGGTTGAGAAAACGATCGAGTGGTATAGGAAAGAAAGATGGCTGTGAAAAATGTGCCAATGTGAATGGATATGTCAATGAGACTAATAAAATAAAAAAGAAGTCAGAAGTGAAGAAGTGAAAATTTCATAATCTTGAATTTTGAATCTTAAATTTTGAATTAAATAAATATGAAATACAAACTATTGGTTCTTGATGTGGACGGCACATTAGTGAACAGTAAAAAAGAATTATCCGCACAGACTTTGACCACCCTGTTGAAAATACAACATGCGGGGATCCGCATTGTATTGGCTTCGGGGCGATCTCCATACGGACTACGACATCTGGTTGAAAAGCTGGAAATGAAAAAATGGGGTGGCTATATCCTTCCTTACAACGGAACTCAAATTGTGGATGCAGGGAGCGGTGAGGTGCTATTCGAAAAGCGGATAGATCCGGCAATGCTGCCCTATCTCGAGAAAAAGGCACAGAAGAATGGTTTCGCTATTTTCACCTATCACCAAAATCAACTTATCACTACGGATCCGGAAAACAAACATATCCAGGATGAGGCGGCGCTCAACGGTATGGAGATCGTAGCAGTGGAAAACCTTTCTGAAGCGGTGGATTTTTCGCCTTCTAAATGTGTACTGGTCAGCGATAACGAGACAGCATTGGTAACCCTGAAAGATCAATGGAGAAAACGCCTGGCCGGCGTCCTGGACGTATACCGCTCTGAATCATTCTTCCTTGAAGTCGTGCCCAAATTTGTCGATAAGGGAAATACATTGGGTGTCCTAATTGAAAAGTTAAAGATTAGTACTGAAGAGGTAATGGCGATCGGCGATGGCAGACGGGATTTCTCGATGCTCCAACTTGCCGGTTTAGGTATTGCTATGGGAAATGCGCAGGACTCGATCAAGGCATGTGCCGATTATATCACCGAAAGTAATGATAATGACGGAGTCGCTATTGCAGTCCAGAAATTTATCATTGCCGCAGTCCGTCCAGCAGATATTCCACCGGACAAATTGAATGCCGGCAACCGGAACACCTTGATGGGTAACCTGGGCATTCAATATACCTATGCCTCGTCAGGCAGGATCGAGGCAGTGATGCCAGTCGATGAACGTACCCGGCAACCTTTTGGAGTACTGCATGGCGGTGCCACATTAGCGCTAGCCGAGACTGTAGCCGGAATGGGATCGATGCTCATTTGTGAACCGGACGAAATTATTGCAGGGATGCAGGTCAGCGGCAACCACATCTCTTCGGCCCACGAAGGTGATACGGTACGGGCTGTGGGAACAATTATCCACAAAGGACGTTCATCTCATGTATGGAATGTAGATGTTTTTACTTCGACCAACAAACTAATCTCTTCCATCAGGGTTGTCAATAGTGTATTAAAAAAGAGATGACAGAACAACATAGTTACCGTATTTTAGATGTACTGATCGAACAGGACGCCTATTTCGCGATTTTCAGGCTGCCGCACGAAACAGCACCCCGGTTTGTGATGCAAACGTCCGGTACCCCCTCTATCCTCAGGGATATCGAGGAACTGAACGAGCAACAGGGATTTGTGATCGCTCCTTTCCGGACAAACGCAACATCTCCCCTCATAGTGATACGGCCGGATCGTACCACTTTTCCGGAAGTAAATATCTCTATCCGGAAAGATGGGCAGGAAAAAGCATATCTCCAAAAGCATATAAGCAAGAATAAAGTTGAGTACAGCTACCTCTTCGACCGATTCCACAAACCATTGGCAAACGGGGAATTGAAAAAACTGGTACTGTCGAGAAGCAAGATCATCGACAGAAAAGACACATTTTCTCCGGGACGTTCTTTTTTCAATGCCGTGGAGAAATATCCCCATTCGTATGTTTACCTTTTCCATACACCTCAAAGCGGCACATGGCTGGGAAGCACACCCGAAATACTGCTAAGAGGGGTAAGAGATGAATGGCATACAGTCGCCCTTGCCGGAACCCGCTATCCCAATTCGGGCACTGTAACGTGGGATGACAAGAATCTAAGAGAACAGCATCTGGTCACGTCCTATCTTCTAAAACAACTTTCCTCCTTTCATATCACACCGGAAATAAACGGGCCTTACACAATAAAAGCCGGAAATCTGGCACATCTGCGGACAGACTTCAGTTTCAACTTGCCGGAAACACCAAAGCCTGGTACATTACTAAAAGCGCTCCACCCCACGCCGGCAGTATCGGGACTTCCGAAAGATGAAGCCTACCGGTTTATTCAGTATAACGAAGAGCAAGATCGTCTTTATTATTCCGGATTCCTCGGCATGCTCGACACAGAAGGAGAAACCGACATATATGTAAACCTCAGATGCATGCATATTGAGAAAAATTTGCTTACTTTGTTTGCCGGCAGTGGTTTACTCGTATCTTCATCTTTGGATGACGAATGGGAAGAAACCGAACATAAGTTGGAGGTGATGTTGAATATACTTCAATAAAGGCATGTATTCCGAAAAAAGAAATGTTTTACAATTGGTAGCGCTGCTCAAAGCGCATGATATTACCCATATCGTGCTGTCTCCCGGCTCACGGAATTCACCGCTTACCCATTCTTTTGCGACAGACAGGGATTTCACCTGTTACAGTGTTGTAGACGAAAGAAGCGCCGGTTTTTTTGCCTTGGGCATCATACAGGCTATCGGGAAACCGGCAGCCGTCTGCTGTACATCGGGAACGGCAACACTGAACCTCGGCCCGGCTGTGGCTGAAGCCTTTTATCAGCAGTTACCCCTGTTAGTGATCACTGCGGATCGCCCTGCCGCATGGATCGGGCAGATGGACGGGCAAACCATTCCGCAGAGCGGCCTGTTCAGAGATCTCACCCGCCAGTCGGTTCAACTCCCCCAAATAGCAGATGAGGAGGAAGAATGGTATTGCAACCGGTTGATCAATGAGGCTATACTCAGCCTGGATAACGAGGTAAAAGGTCCCTCACATATAAATATCCCTTTAGGTGAACCTCTGTTTGGCTTCAATACACCAACCCTCCCTCTTGTCCGTGTGATCCGGCAATCTGCACCCGGCTACATGATCCATAAGGAAGATAGATATAGAGAACGATTCGGCAGTTATTCCAAACGGATGGTCATTGTCGGACAATTGCTGCCGGGCAATGGCTTAACCGAAATATTGGAAAAACTCCGTAAGGAATGGGACGTTGTAGTGCTGGCGGAGCAGTTATCCAATATCCCCGTAAAAGAGACTTCAGTTTTTGACACGGTACTTTATGCGGCATCGGAAAAAGAATTAGAAGAGTTAACACCTGATCTGGTCATCACATTAGGTGGACATATCGTTTCCAAGCGGCTGAAACAGTTCATCCGCTCAGCCCGTATCCGCGAACATTGGCATATTTCTCCCTCCGGCGAGGTCACAGATACATTTCAGCGGGTTACTGATATTGTAAGGAGCGATAATGAAACATTTCTGCTCTATCTGACAGAGAGACTGCCCTGTTTGGAGGAAAAAGAATTTAGCAGGGTAAGAGAGTTCGATGAGACAAAAGATTTTAGGGAAATAAAAAATTCCAAAGAGGCAAGAGGTTTCCGGGACCTTTGGGAAAGAGCCTGTGCATCCGTATCGGAACCGGACGTGGCCTTCTCCGATCTTTATGCAGCCGGTGCATTGATGCATGCGTTGCCGAAAAACTCTTCCTTACAGTTAGGAAACAGCAATAGTGTGCGTCTGGCACAGTTATTCGATATTCCCTCGTCGGTAAGAATGTTTTGTAATCGGGGAACCAACGGGATAGAAGGCTCACTCTCCACAGCGGTCGGATATGCTTCGTCGTCGGGTAAACTCACTTTTCTGTTGATTGGCGATTTAAGTTTCTTCTACGATATGAACGGACTTTGGAATAATTACAGCACCCGCAATTTACGCATCCTGCTGAATAATAACGGCGGAGGAGAGATATTCGGTATGCTTCCAGGACTGAACAAGTCGGAAGTATTGCATGAGTATATTGCTGCCGCTCATACAACCGAAGCAAAGGCCTGGGCAGAACAACAGGGATTTCTCTATCTTTCTGCCCACAACGCCGGGGAATTGGAACAGCAATTGCCACTCTTTACAGATACTGACAGCGAAAAACCGGTTCTATTGGAAGTGTTTACTTCCATGGAAAAGAATGCAGAACAAATACGATTATATTATCATCAGCAAAAAAGACGTTTTAAGTTAGATGACTAGAAGTCAAACCTGTGCAGTTTATACTAAAGTGACAAAACGACTAATTTTAATAGAACTATGACAAATAGAGAATGGACAACCATCAGGGAATACGAAGATATTCTTTTCGATTTTTATAATGGGATCGCGCGGATCACGATCAACCGTCCGCGCTACCGCAATGCTTTTACACCCACTACCACCGGTGAAATGAGCGATGCCCTGCGCATCTGCCGTGAAGAATCGGATATCAGCGTGGTGGTAATCACCGGGGCAGGTGATAAAGCCTTTTGTTCGGGAGGCGACCAGAATGTAAAGGGAAAAGGAGGATATATCGACAAAGATGGTATACCACGTCTAAGCGTGCTGGATGTGCAAAAGCAGATCCGGTCAATCCCCAAACCGGTAATCGCAATGGTCAACGGATACGCCATCGGCGGAGGACATGTACTCCATGTAGTTTGCGATCTGTCTATTGCATCGGAGAATGCCATCTTCGGGCAGACCGGCCCACGCGTGGGAAGTTTTGATGCCGGCTTCGGATCCTCTTACCTCGCCCGCATTGTGGGACAAAAGAAAGCCCGCGAGATATGGTTTCTTTGTCGCCAGTACAACGCACAGGAAGCGCTCGAAATGGGGTTAGTGAACAAAGTCGTAACGTTCGACCGATTAGAAGACGAGGTGGTGGAATGGGCAGAAACGATGATGCAGCATAGCCCATTAGCGCTCCGCATGATCAAAGCAGGGCTGAATGCTGAACTCGACGGACAGACAGGCATACAGGAGTTAGCCGGAGACGCCACCATGCTCTACTATCTGACCGACGAGGCACAGGAAGGAAAACAGGCGTTCCTGGAAAAACGGAAACCGAACTTCAAACAATTTCCCAAACTTCCTTAAAAGCTCACCCTTGTGCTCAGTATAAAGATTGTGCTACGTATGCTGAAGAAACAATAGGACGAACTTTTGAAACAAAATCAATGTTCCAAATAAAGATCATCCCCTACACCCTCCTGTTCAAACGGCCGGCCGGTACCTCAAGAGGGATTTATACCGAACATAGGGTATGGTATGTCATTTTTCAGGATAGAGAGGACGGTTCTCACTACGGGATAGGAGAATGTGCGCCACTCCACGACCTTAGTTGTGATTATACTCCGGACTACGCAGAGACGCTGGCCGCTTTCTGTAAAATAACGGAAGAAAAACAGCAGGTCGACACGGAATTATTGCGTAATTACCCATCAATTCTTTTCGGATTGGAGACGGCTATGCGGCACTATCAACAACGGGCATGGCAGTTATGGGATGCACCGTTCAGTCGCGGAGAAGATGGTATCACCATTAACGGGCTTGTCTGGATGGGAGATCATGCCTCCATGATGGCACAGATAGAATCCTTATTGTCAAGAGGGTTCCGTTGTATCAAACTCAAAATCGGGGCGATCGGTTTCGAGCGGGAGCTCGATCTGCTGCGTTTCATTCGAAGTCATTACACCTCAAAGGAAACGACTTTGCGCGTGGATGCCAACGGGAACTTTGAATATAACAGGGTATTGGACAAGCTCCATCAATTAGCCGAACTCGATATCCATTCCATCGAACAGCCTATTCCGGCAGGACAATGGCAGAAAATGGCAGGATTATGCGCCTCCACTCCCCTACCCATCGCACTGGATGAAGAATTGATTGGAGTAAATGATCCTTCCCAAAAGAGAATATTGCTGGAAACAATCCGTCCTCAATATATTATACTAAAACCATCCCTGCATGGAGGTATAGCCGGATGTACCGAGTGGATCGGAATAGCCGGAGAAATGAATATCGGATGGTGGATCACCTCGGCATTGGAATCGAATATAGGACTCAATAGTATCGCACAGTGGTGCTCTTTATTCAACAATCCGTTACCACAAGGACTAGGTACAGGCACTTTGTACACGAACAATATCCCCATGCCTTTGGAGATCAGGGGGGATCAGTTGTGGTTCGGGAAGGGAACCGGGGAGACTGAGGGACTTGGAGAATTACTAATTACCAATTACTAATTACTAATTACCAATTACTAATTACCAATTACCAATGAATTCTAAACTTCTTACTTTAGACTTCTCAACTTCAGACTTCTTCTAATTTCTAACTTCCAACTTCTTATTTCTAAAAAAATGTCACAAATAAGCATAGAAGGCATAATTTACACTCCGGCAGATTTTACAGGTGACCAAATAGACGATTTTGCCGATAAATCGACCTTTCGCCGGCAACTATATCTGTTCCTGAAAGAGTGGTTCTCTAATTCTCCCACACTCCGCTTGCATACTTCCGGATCAACAGGGAAACCCAAAAAAATCGTTGTACGGAAAGAACAGATGCTGCAAAGCGCTAAAAGCACCTGCGGTTTCTTCGGTTTGGGAAAAGGAGACAGGGCTCTACTATGCTTGCCTTTAGAGTATATCGCAGGGAAGATGATGGTTGTCCGTGCCCTGTATGCGGGGTTGGACATCTACCCGGTTGAGCCGTGCGGACATCCTCTTGCCCATACAGATATTCCGTTTGATTTTGCAGCCATGGTACCGCTACAGGTGTACAACTCCCTTCAAACCGAAGAAGAAAAACGACGTTTATCCCGGATCAAACATCTGATCATCGGCGGAGGGGCAATAGATCAAACTCTCGAAAGAGAACTAAAAATGTTTCCAAACGCGATCTACTCTACCTACGGCATGACCGAAACCCTTTCACATATCGCCCTGCGCAGGATCAGCGGAGCCCAAGCCAGCAGCTATTATACTCCTCTTCCAACTGTCGGGCTGGCATTATCCGAAGACAACAGATTAATAGTAGATGCTCCTTTGGTTACAAATGAACCATTCATAACCAATGACATTGCCGAACTTCGCCCGGACAGTAGCTTCCGCATTATAGGAAGAATCGATAACGTGATCAATTCCGGCGGCATCAAAATACAGATAGAGGAGGTTGAGCAGGTTTTACAGCCTCATATCACCGGGAATTTCGCGATTACTTCCATCCCCCACCCTAAATTAGGCGAAGCGATTATTCTTATGATAGAACAATCGGATGATCCGGGTTACGTGGAAAAAGCCATCAGACAACTCCTTCCCCGTCATCAGCAGCCATTGCTTATCCATATTGTTGAAACCATTCCACAAACAGGGAACGGCAAAACAGACCGCTTGGCGATGAAGCAACTCGCAAAAAAGATTAATCTATCGTCACCGACAACAGGATATATCCATTAATTTTGTATTTTTGCCTATGATTTAAATAATAAAAGGATAAAATGAAGATAGCGCTTATCGGTTACGGAAAAATGGGGCATGAGATCGAAAAAATCGCCCGTGAAAGAGGTCATGAGATAGTATGCATCATCGATATGGACGAGGAGGAAAAGTTCGATTCTTCCGAATTCAAGGGTGCAGATGTAGCGATTGAATTCACCTCTCCCGAAAGTGCTTTACGCAATTATCGACAAGCATTTGCCGCCGGAATACCTGTGGTGTCGGGAACAACGGGATGGCTTGCACACCTCGATGAAATCAAAGAAGCATGTGGGAAAAACGGGAAAACATTTTTCTATGCTTCTAACTTCAGCTTGGGTGTTAATATCTTCTTCGCGTTGAACAAATATCTTGCGGGACTGATGAACCACTACCCCGGTTACGATGTACGTATGGAGGAAACCCACCATATCCATAAGTTGGACGCGCCAAGTGGGACAGCTATTACCCTGGCAGAAGGTATCCTTGCCAATATCGACAGGAAAGAAGGATGGGCTTTGGATAACGATGCACTGGACAAAGATACTTTGCGTATCGATGCTTTTAGGGAAGGAGAAGTACCGGGCATCCATTCGGTGATTTATGAATCCGACGCAGATCTTATCCGTATCACACATGATGCAAAAAACCGGAAAGGTTTCGCCCTCGGAGCAGTACTCGCCGCGGAGTTTACCAAAGGGAAGAAAGGTTTCCTTACAATGGAAGATATGTTAGATTTAACCCACTAATTTTTAAACTCAATTGAATATGACTATAGAAGCAAGAAAAATATCACTTGTTCAAGAGTTTCTAAGAATTGATAATGAAGACATTATTAAGGCTTTGGAAGATTTACTTCATCAATCAAAGATAGAAGCTTTTAAAAAGAATTTCAACCCAATGTCTTTAGAGGAATTTAATAGTGAGATAGATAAAGCTTTAGATGACGAAGAAAATTATCGCCTGACAAGTGTAAAAACATTGAAGAAAAAAATTCAAAAATGGAGTTAGAGATTTTTTGGTCTCAATTCGCCGAAGATAAATTGCAAGATATTTTCGACTATTATAAAGACAATATCGGAATTAAAGTAGCAAGAAAAATTGTCGACAAAATCGTTGACTCGACCATTAATTTGGATAAAAATCCAAGAACGGGTGCTATCGAGCAACTTTTAAGAGACAGAAAGCAAGAATTCAGATATTTGGTCTCTACAAATTATAAAATTATTTACTATATCAACCTTGAAACTAAGCGTATTGTAATTGCAAATGTGTTCGACACAAGACAGAATCCGGATAATATGATTAATGAAATTGAAATAAAATGAGCAATAAACCTTCTCAAAATCAACAGGCTAAAAATGCCACAACGCCCCATTCCAGTTTAGCCACGAGGTTTTCAAATGCCTCACGCCGGCAATGGGTATGGTTTGCCATATGGGTAATAGCTACCATACTGTTCTCCCTATGGGCCGGTTCACCCTGGATATTGCTTTTTATCTTGCTATTCTTTGATATTTATATCACCAAATTCGTACCCTGGTCGTTCTGGAAACAGTCGAAGAACAGCGCCTTCAGAAAAACCATGGAATGGGTGGATGCTATCCTGTTTGCGTTGATAGCCGTCTATTTCATCAATACCTTCTTTTTTCAGAATTACCAGATCCCCACTTCATCACTTGAGAAATCCCTGCTGGTGGGTGATTTCCTGGCTGTAAGCAAACTGAGTTACGGTCCCCGTGCACCCATCACCCCGTTGTCGTTCCCACTTGCCCAGCATACCATGCCGGTAGTCGGCGGAAAATCATATATTGAAAAGCCGCAGTGGAAATACAGGCGTTTAAAAGGATTTGGCAAAGTGAAAAGAAACGATATCGTGGTATTTAACTTCCCTACCGGCGATACAGTAGCACTGAACCGGCAGTCGGAAGATTTCTACTCGCTAGTAAAAAGGAATCCCAATGGTATCAACGGTGTCCGGGCTGATAAACGCACCTACGGAGATATTATTTACCGTCCGGTGGACCGACGGGAGAATTATGTAAAGAGATGTATAGGTCTTCCGGGGGAGACCATCCAGATGAAAAACGACTCTGTATTCATCGACGGTACTTTCCTCCCTAACCCCCGCCTCTCTCAACACTCTTACATGATACATACCGACGGGACTATCATTTCTCCCGATGTTTTCAAGGAGTTAGGTATCAACAAAGCCGATTATTTAATATATGATGCTTACGGGCAGATAGTAATCCACTCGCAGGACCTGACCGGAGCAGATAGTCTGAGTATGGCCTGGAGCGGATTGCATCCACGCAATGGCAATAATGGAAGAGTTTATTTTAATATAGCTCTTACTGATGAAATGGTGGTGCAACTGAAAGCCAAACCGTTTGTCTGGGATGTAATCAAAGAGAAGGAACAACGGGGAATGGGCTACTATTACCCAATCAACTATGAGACCGGATGGACGCGCGATACTTTCGGCCCGTTGTGGATTCCCCAAAAAGGTGCGACCATCAATTTCGATACTGATACTGATTTCAAGGTAGCCGCATACGAACGGTGCATCAAGAATTATGAGGGCAACGACTTTGCCTATCGCGACGGTAAAGTATTTGTCAACGGGCAGGCAGTCGACTCTTATACTTTCAAGTTCGACTATTATTTTATGATGGGAGACAACCGCCATAACTCCGCCGATTCCCGCGTATGGGGATTTGTCCCTGAAGACCATATCGTAGGTCAACCAATCCTTATCTGGCTATCTCTGGAAAAAGACAACAACTGGTTCAACGGTAAGATAAGATGGAAAAGGTTGTTCCGTAGCGCCAAGATACCGGCATGAAAATAATGTGTTGATGTGGAGATTTGATGATTTATTGATTTATTTGTGATGATACTGCTGTCATCTTTTTACCTGGCGCCGGTCGAGTATTATGCAGCACTTTTTCATGCCGAAAATGCGATTATCGAGATTCAGGACAATTACCGGAAGCAGTCATATCGTAACCGTTGCATCATCGGCGGGGCAAACGGTCCCTTGGCCCTGAGTATCCCGGTGGAGAAGCCGGAAAAAGGAAAAAGCCGGATGAAGGATATACGTATCGCGGAACATGGCGACTGGCAGCATTTGCATTGGAATGCCATTGTTTCGGCGTACAATTCTACTCCCTTTTTTCAATATTTCGAAGAGGATTTCCGACCTTTCTACGAAAAAAAACACCGATTCCTGCACGATTTCAACGAGGAACTACGTCAGCTTATCTGTAGTTTTATCGGCATTGAAACACCGTATAGCTATACTTTGGAATATGTGAAAGAACCTCCTCCAAATATAATAGATCTGCGCGAAACCATAGATCCAAAAAAGACCTCCTCTTGCGAAATACCTCAATATTACCAGGTTTTTGCCGAAAAACTGGGATTTACTCCAAATTTGAGTATTATCGATCTGCTTTTCAACCTGGGCAACGAAGCAAGACTTTACCTGATAAATATTCATACCACAAAGCCTTAAAACACAATATTTAACACCACCCTCCTCAATTGAAAAAGAAAATCAATAACTGTAACATTAAAAAATTTAACATTAATAATTTGTACATAATACTTTTTTACTATCTTTGCAGCGTTAAATATAGTGAGAAATATCAATTATAAATCAACATTATTTAATATCAATAAGAGAATATCTAAAAAGACTCAATTTAATGTGCGCATACATTAAAAATAAATCTAAATTAAATTTACATTTAGCAACACATTTGTTGTATGCTAAAGTGTATACATATTTTCCCCCCCCCCCCCATTAACATTAATTAATACAATAAGATTAATATTGGAGTATATTGCATCTACTCCAATACTGGTTGTGTTCCGATACTTGCGGAATACTATACCTTATTTCTCTAAATATACCTTTTCGTTCATTCATCTGCCTCTTTTATTTAATCAACTTTTTACTCTTTTTTCCAAAAAGATATTTTCAATCCTACTAAATACTCATTCAAATGAGGTCCTGTACAACGTCCAACGTTCTTCAGGATTGTTAAAGTGGTGGCTGATTCCAACATTACAAGACGACCTCACTATTTATCGAAAAGGATATTCAATATTATGGAGAGGAAACGATAACGTTTCGCATACTCTGAATTATTTATTTCTTAACTAAAAATACGAGATATGAAAAGAATTCATTCAGCCTATTTAAGTATAATAATTGCTTTATTATTAAATACGATATCATGCAGTAAAAAGTTTGAAGACTGCAATGAGTCTTTGTATTTGAAAAATAATTCACAATCTTCAATTTATTATGCTACTACACTAAAAGACGGTTTTCTCAACTATGACCCGTCGAATCCGACGTATGCATCAGATTATAAAATAGGCGTCGGCCAAACCCAGAAAGTCCGAATAGGCATCACCCTTTCATGCTGGGAACAAGTAATAGAAAGTGCTGACGGGTACTTGTATATATATATTTACGACGCTGAGACACTGGAATCTGAAGGATGGGATAACACAAAAAATAAACCATTAAAAAAATACAATTTAACGGCTAAAAATCTCTCTCAAATGAAGTGGACAGTCGTTTATCCATAATAATATCATTCCATTTTAAAAACATTATTGCATGAACAGAAAAATCAATCTTAAACAAAATCTGAAAAAGATTTACGTATCAAGCCGAAAACGAGAGCTATGGCTTTCATTGCTTGTGATAACTCTTTCACTTTCTGCTCAGAATGCTGTAGCAAATTCTTCAGGGATTTCAGCAAATAATCTCGAAGTACAACAGCAGAGGAGGGCAATTACCGGTATCGTTTCGGACTCGAATGGAGAACCCTTACCGGGTGTAACTGTGCAAGTGGTAGGTCGGGAAGGTGGTGTAATAACCGATATTGACGGACGATACACTATCAATGCAGCCCCTGAAGAATCATTGAGGTTCAGTTATGTTGGGATGAGACAGGTTACAACAGTAGCGGGTAACCTTACCACCCTTAACATCACTATGCAGGAAGATGCCGAGTTATTGGACGAGGTTACCATTACCGCTTTTGCTACACAAAAAAGAGAGAGCGTAGTTTCTTCCATAGAGACCATTAATCCCAGAGAACTCAGGATTCCTTCGAGTAACCTTACAACTGCTCTGGCGGGACGATTGGCAGGAGTGATTTCCTACCAGCGAAGTGGGGAACCGGGCAATGACAACGCACAATTCTTCGTACGAGGGGTTACCACATTCGGTTACGCCAGCAGCCCGCTCATCCTTTTGGATGGTTTTGAAGTAAGTTCTTCTGATCTGGCACGAGTAGACCCCGATAATATCGAACAATTTGCTGTATTAAAAGATGCTACCGCAGCCGCTTTATACGGATCGAAAGGTGCGAACGGTGTAATTATGGTTACTACTAAAAGAGGGGTAGCCGGAAAACCCAAGATATCGATTCGTGCCGACGGCCGTTTGTCCGCCCCCACCCAAGTGCTGGAAACCGTGGATGGTCCTACTTACATGAGACTATACAACGAAGCACAGTTCAACGACAACCCGTTGCTCGAACCCTATTACAGCGCGCAAAAAATACAGAATACCATTGATAATCTGAATGAATACGCCTATCCGAATCTCGACTGGTATGATATCATGTTCAAACCCCATACATTCAACCAGCACTATAACATGAATGTGAGTGGAGGAGGCTCTGTCGTAAAATACTACTTATCAGTATCTTACGATAAGGACACCGGCATTCTGCGGGATAATAAGTTGAATAATTTCAAGAATAATATCGACATCGACCGATTCAATATTCTTGCTAATATAACTATGGACCTTACGTCCACCACTAAGATGGACATCAATATGAATTCCATTTTCGAGAACTTCACAGGCCCGCTCGATAACACGAATGATATCTTCGCCAGTGTGGTAGCCTCGAATCCGGTGGAGTTTCCTAAATATTACCTGCCCGATGAAAAAACTGCCTATGTGAAACATACGCTGTTCGGTTCAGATGCTACCGGTACGATGATCAACCCCTATGCACAAATGGTGCGTGGTTATAAAGACGGTTCTCTCGGGCGGATTACTTCACAATTTTCATTAGATCAGAATATGGATGCCGTTTTGGAAGGATTGATGGCAAGAGCCAAAATATCCATTAAGAACGACAACCGGTATGAGAATTACAGGAGTTACGTTCCGTACCTGTATAATATAAAAAGCTATGATGAGTTTAGCGACACTTACGTACTACAAGAGGTACGCAGAGGGACCGATGCTTTAGGTAATCCCAATATCACCCGTGATGGTGAATTCAAAGTATATATGGAAGGCGGACTCACTTACGCCAATACGTTAAACGATTTACATGACGTAAGCGGATTGTTGATCTATACGCAGGAGGAAGCAAAAAACACCGGAATCTATCTACCGCAGGATATGACCATCCAAAGGACGTTACCTCAACGGAACCAAGGATTACGGGCACGTGTTAATTATGGATTCAACTCAAAATATCTTGCTGAACTAAGCTTAACCTACACCGGTTCGGAGAAATTCGACAAATCACACCGCTGGGGGATATTCCCGGCTTTTGGGTTAGGGTATATCGTGTCGAACGAACCGTTTTGGTCTCCACTTGAGAATACTATCTCCAACTTTAAATTGAAATATTCCTGGGGAAAAGTAGGTAATGACCAGATTGCCGGAGCTGCGGATCGATTCTTTTTCCTCTCCGACATTTCTACCGGAGCAGGCGGATACAGTTGGGGAAGGGATTTCAACACCAATTATGGAGGATTTAACATCAACCGTTATGCCAATCCCATGATCACATGGGAAATTGCACAAAAACAGAATATAGGTATCGAGGTAGACCTGTTCAAGAACCACGCAGTGAAATTGATCCTGGAATATTTTACAGAAAACCGGAAACAGATCTATCAGGCACGTGCTAATTTGCCTGCAACCATGGGGTTGACCAGTGCCGTATATGGTAACGTGGGAGAGGTGAAGAGCGGCGGATGGGACGGATCTATCGACGTAAATCATTCGTTTAACAAGGATCTCTGGATTCAAGGACGTTTCAATTTCACCTTCGCACAGAATGAATATGTCCAAAACGAAGAACCTGAATATCGCTGGCCCTATTTGAGTGACATCGGGTGGCCCATCAATACATGGAAGGGATACATCGCCGAAAGGTTGTTTATCGATCAGGCCGATGTGAATAATTCGCCTGTACAGGAGTTGGGAAGTGTTCCTCAACCGGGAGACATCAAATACAAAGACATCAATGGCGACGGAAGGGTAAATTCCGACGACCAGGTGCATATTGGTTATCCGACCGTACCTGAGATCACCTACGGATTCGGATTGTCCGGAGGTTATAAGAATTTCGATATCTCCTGCTTCTTCCAGGGACAAGACAGGGTCTCCTTCTTTATCGACCCGAATGCAAGAAGATACGATCCCGACCGATTCGGTATAGCACCTTTCGCCGGACATAGAGGGGCTCTTAAAATTATCGCCGAGGATCACTGGAATCCGAATAACCCGGTATCGCATGCTTTCTGGCCGAGATTGTCCGCCACCATCAACCAGAACAATAGCGTGCAGAATTCAACCTGGTGGCTCCGCAACGGACGTTTTTTACGGTTAAAAACAGTAGAAGTGGGATACACACTACCGAATAAGTGGATCGGATCAGTACCTTTCAGCATGGTTCGCCTCTATTTCACCGGACAGAACCTGCTCTCCATTTCCGATTTCAAACTCTGGGATCCGGAAATGGCAGGAAACGGGCTGGCTTATCCATTGCAGCGCGTGTACAACGTCGGGTTAAACATAACATTTTAATTATTAAAAGAGTAATCATATGAAATCAAAAATAATTGCCATAAGCTTTATTTTAAGCTTATCCGTCATTCTGACGAATTGTAATTATCTGGACATTATCCCGGATAACACGGTACAGGTGGGCAGCTTGTTCGAAAACCGGGATAAGGCGCTCAATGCACTATCCACCTGCTACAGATATATGCCGAATCATGAAAAACTTCACTACTCCATGTCCCTTGCCGGCGATGAATGGGTGGGACGTCTGGATGCCGACCATGGTGAAAACAGGGGATTGCTGAGAGGGATGCAACTGATGCGTGGATGGAACAACTCTAACGATCCCATTTTAAATTACTGGGCAGAGGGTGGAGGAGCTACCGGTCTATATCGAGGCATTCGTGTATGTAATATCTTCTTCGAAAATATAGACAATGTTCCGGACCTGACACCTGCTGAGCGTAACGACTGGGTAGCACAGGTGAAGATACTGAAAGCCTATTACCATTATTACCTGCTCAGGCTATACGGCCCGATTGTTATTGCCGATAAAAATCTGGAACCGTTCTCTTCTGTAGAAGAGGTAAGGCAGGAAAGGCAAACGATAGACTCCTGCTTCAATTACGTGTTGAATCTGATCGATGAAGTATTGTATGACGAGAGTGGAAGCCCGAGATCTGAACTCGCCGTTGAGAGAGAGAGTGCCTATTACGGACAGATAGACCAGATCAATGCCCGCGCCATTAAGGCCCAGGTGCTCCTCACCAGGGCAAGCCCACTGTTTAACGGCAACTCCGAATATTTCAGTAACTTCAGGAATAAAGCGGGAGAAACCTATTTCCCTATGCAATACGATCCTGAGAAATGGAAACAAGCATTGGATGGCATCAAAGAAGCCATTGATTTCGCCGAAACCCGTGGCAAGAAGTTATATACATTCAACGGGCAACCTAAATTTTGGGATGTGGACAACTTTGAAACTTCAGAAATCATACAATATGCTTATAATAAGCGTTTCGCCATTGTCGATTCTTGGAACGACGAATTGATCTGGGGATATTCCGGATTGGATTATGAAGGACAGGGAGGGTTTGCCCACGCTACCAATATGCGCTCTGTAGCCGACCCCACGCAGGCCGGATACGCATGGCAATGGTTGGGTGCCGACTACAGAATGGCTGAACTTTTCTATTCAAAAAATGGAGTACCCATTGAAGAGGATAAAACTTACGAATACGACAACAGACTCCAGATCACTGAAATTCCTGATGACAATTATCATAAGGGATACATGCAGGCCGGTCAGCGAACCATTAAATTACATTTGAACCGGGAACCGAGATTTTATGCATGGATGGTCGTAGACAGAAGTATTTGGCGTACACATGACCTTGCCAACGATGTAAAAATGAGATACAACGAATTCCCGGGAGGTAGAGGTTCTCAACACACAACCGACTTTTACTGGACAGGTATCGGGGTAAAGAAACTGGTGCATCCCGAGTCGGGCACCGGTCACTGGGCACGTGTGGTAAAATACCCCTATCCCATTATCCGATTATCGGATCTGTATTTAATGTATGCCGAAGCATATAACGAGTATCACGGACCGGGAGCACCTGCATACGATTACCTAAACAAAGTGCGGGCCACAAGCGGACTGAAACCGATAGAACAAGTATGGAGTGATGCCAATATAGTAAGGACGCCAGACAAACACCTCACGAAAGAAGGGCTGCGCGATATCATTCAACGGGAACGCCTGATCGAGCTATCCTTCGAAGGGCATCGTTATTTTGATATTTTGCGCTGGAAACAGGCAGACAGGTACTTTTTATCGCCTGTCAGAGGATGGAACACTACAGGTGTGGATCCGGAACAATTCTACGTGCTAACAACATTACAACCACGCAGATGGCAGACACCCCGCGACTACCTGATGCCCATACCCATTTCAGACTTAAATAGAAATCCGAATTTAGTGCAAAATCCGGGATGGTAATCTATTAAAATATAAACAATTATGAGACGAATATATTATTTTTACACTTCTATCTTATTATTTGCAGCGGTTTTTATCATGAACAGCTGCCAGGACACTGCGGTGGGAGACACTACTCCCCCGGGGCAGGTTACAAACGTGATTTTCACGCCGCAATACGGTGGAGGTTACTTCACTTACACCATTCCATCCGATGCAGATTTTCTCTATACCCGGGCAGAATACATCATTGACACCGGGGCGAAAATATCCAAAACCAGCAGCGTCTATTCCGATACACTATTTATCGACGGGTTCGGACAAGAAAAGGAGTACGATGTACAAATTTTTTCGATTGACAGAAATAATAACCAATCCTCACCCGTCACTATGAAAGTGGTACCGTTAGAACCTACCACACTGGCAGTATTGGAAACCGTTCAGGTACAGCCCGGATTTTCCTCATTGGTGGTTGACTGGGAAAACGATCAGAAAAAGAACATAACCATTTACGTAAATGTAAAAGTCGGGGAAACGGAAGCCACCAAAATTTATGCTTCCAATCTTGAGAAAGATCGTTTTATGATTGATAATCTGAAAGGAGAACCACATACGGTAAATGTATATATCAGAGATACTTATGAGAATCAGACGGAAGTGAGGAATTTTGGGGAAATCACTCCTCTTATGGATGGAGCGATCTCGAAAAAACAGTGGTCTTTCCTTCGTGATCAGTTATTGTATGGTAACCGGTGGGATTATAACAGCAGTCCTAATCCTTTTGAACAGAAACCGTTTGAGGAATATGCAGGCACCTATCGCAAAGACAGCATGATGAATGCACCCATGTCTCATGTAGAAGGCCGTATTGAGAAATTCTGGGATAATGAGTATGATTATGAGCCTAAACTCAACCTCAATTATTTCAATACAGGGCAAGTCAGCTACCCGTTTTCCTATTTCATAGACTTGGGACGTGAAGTAAAAGGAAGCCGTTTTAAAATATGGCAACGCGATGCGTGGGGTATGTTATACGGCGGAGAGAATGTGGAGATATGGGAGATATGGATCAGTGACGATAAAGATCCGACTGACGGTGTCTTTGACGGATGGGAATATGTGGGAAGATACCGGATTACCCAGCCCTCGAATGTAATTGAAGCAAGAAACGAAGCCCGTAACGGACATGAGTACATGTTTTATCCTGATAATCCACGTTTTACCAAATCTTTCCGTTATCTGCGGTATAAAGGTATCAAGGCTTTTGGAGGTGGAAATTCGGGATGTACTTCCGAAATCACCATTTTCGGTACGGAAGCTGACGGATCCATTATCGAAGATCCTGAAACATTGACAGGTGTTTTAGAAGGATGGGAATAAATCAACGGTACATTAATTTTCAAATTAATAATACAGATGAAAAAAATAAAATCAATAATAACATTAAGTATTCTCATTGCTTTCGTGGGGAACTACGGATGCGACAGTATGGAGGATAATTTTAAGCAATATCTCGAAGAATATAACTATTCCGGCAAGATCGACAGTTTGCGCGTTTATCCCGGTTATGAGAGAGTAATATTGGCATGGGATAATCCAAAAGATCAAAAATCAAAATCGATCAGGGTTGTATATGGTAGCGACAGCACTGTTATATCGTTTGACACGTTGGTAGATTCTATCAGTATTGAAGGATTAACTGCGGGGACCGGTTACGAGTTCATTGTCTACACAATGGATGCTCATAACAACCTGTCTGTGCCGACCTATATTACTGCTTTCCCTATTTCACAAGCCTTTGTCGAAAGTTTAACACCGCCAATGGTGGTTGTCCAGACAATCGGTCCCGATCAATACATGTCGATCATGGGAACCTCAAACGTGTTGATGAATTTCTCGGGTCATGTTGAATATACGGTTACCGGACCGGATGATTTCTCTTTATCAGACGAAATCTACTTACCTGAGTTGGCAGGGAAGCCTCAAGTTGATATTCCTGTCGCCGACCTTATATCTTTACCGTTTCTACCTATAGGGGATTATACATTTAATATTAAAGTCTCTGTATGGCCTCTTCAGGGCAATCTGGTTTCTGTTGACGAAGTATGGCTTTCCAACACTCAGACAATTACGGTAGAACCGGTAAAAATCAATCTGATGACAATTCCCGGAACCGTATCCGACCAGCATAACACCGGAGGCGGCGAAGGTATCCAGATGCTGGTCGATGGCAACCCCAACACCAAATACCTGTGCGGGACTCAGCTTACATGGATGATGTGGAAGATGGATCGGGAATTCATCGCCAACACCTATGAAATGACATCAGCCAATGATGCAGAGGGTCGGGATCCGAAAAATTGGGTAGTGGAAGGGTCAAACGATGGCAGCAATTGGACTGTGCTCGATCAACAATCCGAGGTCAAGTTTACAGCGCGCTACCAAAAGAAAACATTCACGTTCTCCAATGTAACACCCTATTCTCATTACAGATTGAGGGTTACTGCAAATAACGGAGCCAGTATATTCCAATTAGCAGAATGGACATTATTTTACGATAGCAATCAATAAAATATAGGACAAAATACAGACAGAATCAGGTAGGAGAAGACTATTTCGTTTTCTCCTATCTTTTTTACATAATCATCCCTTCCTGCTTTATTTCAATTCATCACCATTTTTTTCTATTTTTGTAGCCGGAAAAAACAGGGTTTTACTTTCGGTAGGATATATCAGGAAATGAACACCTTCGGAACTTGAATAAAAAATTATGATGCATCACAAGACAAGAGTACGCTTTGCACCCAGCCCCACAGGACCGCTGCATATCGGCGGGGTACGTACGGCACTATACAATTATCTCTTTGCCAAACAACAGGGCGGAGATTTTATCCTGCGAATTGAAGATACTGACTCTTCCCGGTTTGTGCCGGGTGCAGAAGTGTATATCCAGGAAACATTCGACTGGTTGGGTCTTCCGTTTGACGAAAGCCCACTGAAAGGAGGAAGCTACGGGCCCTATAAACAGTCTCAACGAAAAGAGATCTACAAACAATATGTCAATGCTTTGCTCGATAAAGAAGCAGCCTATATCGCGTTCGACACACCGGAAGAGTTGGAAACCCAAAGGGCGGAGATTGCCAATTTTCAGTATGACGCTTCTACCAGGGATAGGATGCGTAACTCGCTTACCCTCCCGGAAGAAGAAACAGAGTCTTTGATAAAATCAGGCACGCAATATGTTGTCCGCATCAAAATAGACCCTGATCAGGAGATTATCGTCGATGATATGATCCGTGGTAAGGTAGTTATCAACTCCTCAGTACTTGACGATAAGGTGATCTATAAATCGGCCGATGAACTGCCCACCTATCACTTAGCCAATGTGGTGGACGACCATCTGATGGAAATAACCCATGTGATCCGTGGTGAGGAGTGGCTTCCCTCGGCTCCTTTGCATGTATGGTTGTACCGGAGTCTGGGCTGGGAAGAAGATATGCCGCAATTCGCCCACCTCCCGCTCCTGCTCAAACCGGAAGGAAACGGCAAACTGAGTAAACGTGATGGTGATCGTCTTGGATTTCCCGTTTTTCCATTGCAATGGACAGACCCGCAGACAGGTGAAGTATCGTCGGGATACCGCGAAAGCGGCTATCTAGCGGAAGCGGTCATTAATTTTCTCGCTTTTTTAGGATGGAATCCGGGTACGGAACAGGAGTTATTCTCCCTTGATGAACTGGTACAGGCATTTTCTTTCGACAGATGCAGTAAGAGCGGAGCCAAATTCGACGTGGAAAAAGCCAAATGGTATAACCACCAATATATCCTCAAAATGTCCGACCATGACCTGGCTGAACTGTTTATGCCTGCTTTACAGGAAAAAGGGATCTCCACATCCATGGAGAAAGTGGAAAAAGTAGTCGGATTGGTAAAAGAGCGTGTACATTTTATCAGTGAGTTGTGGGATCAATCATCCTTTTTCTTTGTCGCACCCAAGGCCTACGATGAAAAAACGGTAAATAAACGCTGGAAAGAAGAGACTCCTGCGCAGATGAAGCAATTAGCAGCATTGCTTGAAGGAACAGACGACTTCTCTGCAAAAAACCAGGAGAAAACTGTAATGGATTGGATCCAACAGAACCAATTACATACCGGAAACGTTATGAATGCATTCCGGTTGGCCATCGTAGGTGCCGGAAAGGGACCGCATATGTTCGACATTACCGAAGTGATTGGTAAAGAGGAAACACTCCACCGTTTGGAACAGGCAATATCTACTCTGCCGTAAAGGTAAATTTAATTCTGTATAACAGCAATGGATATCGATTTTGTGATTACCTGGGTTGATATGGACGACCCGCAATGGAAAGCCGATTTCACCAAATATTCGGGTAAAATCGACAACTCGAAGAATGAGGTTTCGGAAGCCCGTTTCCGTGACTATGGCTTTCTGAAATATTGGTTCAGAGGGGTAGAGAAATTTGCGCCATGGGTGAGGAAAATACATTTCGTCACCTGTGGTCAAAAACCGGAATGGCTCAATGCCGATCATCCCAAATTGGCACTGGTAAATCACAGTGATTACATCCCCGCAAAATACTTACCCGTATTCAACTCCTCGCTCATAGAGATATATCTTCATAAAATCCCAAATCTGGCAGATCGTTTTGTTTACTTCAATGATGATTTTTTCATCATCGACCATATCGGAGAGGATCGTTTTTATACCAATGGGTTACCCAATGATATTGCCGCATTCCGCTACAATTCAGGAATGGGATTATGGTCGAAATGCCTGAAGAACAATATCAGGATTATCAACGAAAGGTTTGATAAACATGAAGTGCTACAACGCGATCATGATAAATGGTTCCATCCTTCTTACGGAAAGAAAGCCAATCTGACGCGATTACTGAAACCTTACGGAAAGTTTGTGACGCTTATTACTCCACATAATGCCCAGCCCTACCTCAAATCGACTTTTGAAGAGGTCTGGGAATACGCCGGAGACAAATTGACCGCGGTATCGACTAACCGCTTTCGCAGTCCCGAGGATTACACCCAGGAGTTATTCCGTACCTGGCAGATCTGCCGTTCAAACTTTGAACCTTACAACACCTACAAGAATACAAAGATGTTCCCGCTCGTACTTCGGTCGAAGAAGGCTATAAAAGCCATCTACGATCAGAGTTACAAGTTGATCTGCCTCAATGACAATGCCCATATAAGGAACTATACACAGGTTATGCAGGAGATAGAAAAAGCTTTTGAATTTATCCTGCCGGAAAAATCCCGGTTTGAGTTATAGTCATATCCACACTCTGTGCTATGGAGAAAGAACCATTAATTTCTGTTATTATCCCTGTCTATAACGGGGAGAAGTATATAAGGCCATGTATAGAAAACATACTTAACCAATCGTATAAGAATCTGGAGATTATTGTCGTAAACGACGGTTCCTCCGAATGGAGATGCTATCAATCTTTTCGTAACTGACACCACTTTACGCCGTTTTTTAATCAAAATAGAAAAGCACTTATTTATCTCTTTGCATATTATTATCTTTGTATGTCGTTGTAAAGGCGAGCCGCAGAACAAAGTAATCCATGCGAATCGAATTAGCGACTGGTCGTGATGGTATGTACCGGAAAATTGACCGTTTAAATGGGATGGAAAATCCGACACTGAATTATTAGATATGATAAAAAGAAAAAATACAGTTTTGTTAATGACAGGTGCAATTGATATTCAACACAGCCAAGTCCCTTTTACCCAGATTACCGATACACAAACACGCCTCGAACAGTACCTTCGTTCGATTGACTATGCCATCAGGAAATACCGTAGCATTCATAAAGTGGTTTTTGTTGAAAACACAAACTTTTCATACGATTACACGGCATTAAGCCGTTTAGCCGGAGACCACCGGAAAACGCTTGAAGTGCTTTCCTTTCAAGGAGAAACGGAAAAAACAGTTTTACACGGCAAAGGATTCGGTGAAATGGAATGTATCAACCATGCACTGGAAAACAGCCGGTTATTGAAATCGTCGGATGCTTTTGTCAAACTAACCGGCCGGCTTAATGTATTAAATTTCGATTGCGTGCTGCATTCGGCCTATAAGCACAATTCTTTTTATGCAATAAACACAGAGAAAATCCCTTATGTGGAAACAATCATATATCGCGCAGAGAAAACATTCTTTCAAGAAAACCTGCACGACGCCGGCAACCTGGTTTTCGACAGGGAAGGGATATACATAGAGCATGTTTTCTACCACAGGCTTTATGAATTGGCAAGACACTCCTCAATCGGATCATTCAGAGCGTACAGGTTCCTGGAAGGCCTTTCGGGCTCCTCGGGGTACAGCTATGCAACGAGGTGGTCAGATAAAATCACAAAATCGAAACATGCTTTGCTTCGAAAATTCGATATCAATCGACACCGGCAGTTCCCACATAATCAATGGCGGTTTCAAACTTTTCCATGACGCCTTTCCATTGATAATTTCTTTCAACGTACGATTTACCGTTTTGCGCGATAAGCTGCCTGTCGCTGCTTGATAGGTTGAGTATCCTGTTTATCTGTTGGCTGAAATCTTCCCCCTCGTAATAAACGAATCCCGCTTGGCTCTGTTCTATATGGGATCTCAGCACCTCGCAATGGCCGTTGACCAGAACCGGTTTTCCCGCCGACATTGCTTCCAGCGTTACCATCGACAGGCTTTCGTTACGGGAAGGGACGATCACTGCCTGACAATGCTGCAGGTAGGCCAGTTTCTGCGCCTCGTCTAAGAATCCTGTAAAAATAATATTATTGCATTCTACCGGGTTGTCCATATGATTCTTGCCGATCATTACGAGTTTTGTACCGTTACATTGCGACTTGTTTATCCGGAAGAAATAATCCATCAGTTCCAGGCACCCTTTACCGATATCTATGCGTCCGATATAAACAAAATAGGGGAAAGCGATTGGCGGCGGCATATTTTCCTCCAATACCGGGCTGTCGAAACCGACGCCTGTAATGTCCGATCTGATAGTTCGTGTATCAGGATGGACAGATTCTACCAAACGTTTTTCACTCTCCGTGCTATACATGATAAAGCCCGGCAGGGAGAACATTTTTCTGAAACCTGACAGATAAAGCATCGGCTCATCATATGCCAATGGAATGAGGATACTTTTACCGGATACTTTGTGCAATCCAAAATAATTTGGATAGAACAGGTAATTAAAAAAAATAAACGCCTTATACCTGTCATTCTCCCGTTCTATATACGAAATCATCCCCTTGCAGACAGGATTTTCATTCTCTATCCAGCGTTCAAATATCCGGTCGTGATCTTTCCTTCTCCTGTATCGGATGCGCCTGAACGAAAGGGTGATGATATTGCTTAACGTATATCCTGTATTGTAATACTTGTAATTTCCGCGGATATAACGGCCTAACCATCGAGGTGTTTTCGGCTCTCCTCTCCCATATGTAAACCGCAATACACGTATGCCGTCTATTATTTCCTCACCTGCCGAATAATGGTCATCCCCGGCAGTATAGCTTACAGAACAGGAGGTGAGGACAGCCACTTCATACCTTTCTGTCAAATGTTCAGCTAGCAACCGGACATATACTTGCTCCCCTCCGTCGGTCTCCTTGCCGTATCGCTGTACGACTATTGCTATTTTATCCATTCGTTTCAGTTGTTATTCGGTCGAATTCTCTTTTTCCGCAATTTATGTTTTATAATCCTGAAATTATACCTGAAACGCACTACGATTCCGAAGTTCTCCATGATAAGCTTTCTTTTGTCCCGCAGGAATACTTCATCCTCACCATATGACGATACTCCCGTATTATTAAAGTAGGCTATAATGTATTCCCGATATTCAAACTCATAAGATTTGTCACGATGTAATTGCATATTAAGTGCATAATCTGCTGATACTTTATATTTCGTGTTGTATCTGTATTTTTTGAAAACACTTGCAGGATAAATAATCGCCTGATGAAAAATACCACCTTTAGCCTGTTCGTAATCCGAAACAAAACCTCTTGATTTAATGCCTTCCCATAAAACATTAGCATAATAAACCTTATGCTGGTCTTTTAGCTCATTTTCCACAAAGGTAGAGAAGTCGGACAAAAGCCTGTCGTCAGCGCCAATGAAATAGACCCACTGACCGTGGATGTATTCCAGCGCCTTGTTCATGGCGTCATATATTCCCTCATCCGGCTCACTTTTCCAAAATGCGATCCTCTCTCCATACCTTTTTAGTATCTCTTGGGTTCCATCGGTACTGTTTCCGTCAATTATGATCAGTTCGACGTCGTCCGCGCACCGTTGTTCGATAATACTATCAATACACCCCGATATGCAGGAAGCGGCATTGTATGTAACGCAAATAATACTGACAAACGGTTGTTTTTTCATACGAATTTGAACGAATGGGGTATGATCCTTCTCTTTTGGCGCAATCATGTAAGGATTATTCAGCAGCACTTACAAAATCAATTGCGGCATCAAATTTTTTCATGATATTCCTCCATTGAAAATTTTTTTCCACATAAGACTTTCCTTTTTGCGCAATATCCTGCTTATCCCGGTCAGACAAATTCAATATTTTATTTATCTGTACAATAAAATCTTCTTTATTATAGTACACAAAACCCGCTTCACTTCGATCAATATGGGACTTTAGTACATCACAACGACCGTTAGCCAAAACCGGTTTTCCCGCCGACATAGCTTCCAATGTGACCATCGACAGGCTTTCGTATCGGGAGGGGATAATCAGAGCCTGACAGTGTTGTAAATAAGATAGCTTTCCCTCCTCATCTATAAATCCGGTAAAAATAATATTATCATTCTTTACGGTGGTTTTCAGATGATTCTTACCGATCATTACCAGTTTTACTCCCGGTTTATTCATCCTGGAGAAATAATCTATCAACTCCTTACACCCTTTATTTACATCTATACGTCCGATATAAACAAAATATGGAAAACTAATTGGCGGTTCCTTCTTCTTATCCAATATAGGATGATCAAAACCTACACCGGCAATATCCGATCTAATTTTTCGTGTAACGGGATAAGTTGATTCCAGTAAAATTTTTTCACTCTCTGTGTTATACATAATAAATCTCGGCAAAGAAAACATTCTTCCAAAACCTGAAAAATAAAATAATGGTTCATCATGTGCTGTAGGAATAAGAACACTCTTTTCTGCCGCTTCCTGTAACCCAAAGAATGTAGGATAAAACAAATAGGAAAAAAATATAAATGCTTTATATTTATGTTTCTCCTGTGCTATATATGACATCATTTTTTTGCTGACCGGACCATGCTTTTCTATCCAAAGATCAAATATCTGTTCGTGATTTTTTCTTTTTCTGTATCTAAAACGCCTGAATGAAAGGGTAAAAATATTACTTAATTTGTATTTTGTATTATAATACAACAGGTTTCCTCGGAGATAGCGAGATAGACGACGAGCCTTTTTACGGTCTTCGTTTTCATTTATAAATCGTAATACCCGTACCCCATTTATCATCTCCTCTCCTGAGGGATAATGGTTATCCCACTTATGATAATCCAAGGAACAGGAAGTGAGAACATCTACTTCATATCTCTCTTTTAACCGTTCTGCGAGTAATCGCGCGTGTAATTCTGCTCCTCCGTTAACCTCTTTACCATATCGTTGTACAACTATTGCTATTTTATCCATAATTTCTTTACCCCGTGCTATTTATTTTCACTATAGTTTTACTATATTTCAAAGGAAGATTTCTCGGGAAAAAGAGTCTTCAGGAAAGGGTCCACTCTGGCCCTGTCCGCATCGGTAGCACGATGACTATCGTTAAGACAAAAAAGAGAAGGATCATATCTTTTAATAAAATACATATAATCGGGTTTGTGCAATCTTATCCGGCACGACTCTTTTCTGCCCACATAACGCAGTTTAGCATGCTGTATGGCTAAAGCATAGTAAAGGTAAATGATCCGTTGAATATCATTCTCTTTTCTTACATGATTAGTTAATGTTTTCGATATTTCTTCTCTAAAATCTATTTCAGCAGCATTGCGGTAATCTGATTTCAAATAAGAATCGACATTATGGTGAGGCATTGCAGAGAAATATTTCCCAAATTTTTCTTCTATTAATAATGCCGAATGGTGTATCGTTTTGCGATAAATATTGGTAGGAATAGAGAACGTTTTTTTCAAACTGTTTATCCATTTACCAAAAAAATACCGTTGTAAACGCACGACCGGAAATTCTTCCGAGGTGAAAAAGAAATCGGGAGAAAGGGGTTTGTTAAAGAACATATCGTCGTTCGCATACAGAAAATGCTCTCCCAAACCGGGAATCTTCCAGATAAAATGTTCAACAATCACCGAATTGTAGCAAGGTAACGCTTCAGGAGGCAATATCTGCTGTACATCAATAATCTCTACTTTTTCATTTTGCAGATCCAGCCATACAGGCGTTTGTCCATCGGTAACTATAAAAATTCTACGAACCCATGGAACATTTTTCTCTACAGAGCGTAAAGAATACTTTAACTCCCCATTGTCGGCAAAACGCCCTTTTGAGGTAGCTTCACCATTAGATGCAATTTCAATACCAAAAAATCTATTTTTTCTGGCTATCCATTCGGGGTCACTTCCGTTTACCCAAAGATAAACCAAGTCTATATCAAATGGTTCTGTAAATTTCCTCATAATCGTGAAAATGTTGATCTTCGGAAAACTTTTCAGCATACGATTTTTCAATTTCTGCTAGTCCGGGGGTTTTATAAAAATCATTCAAACCTCTCTCTATAACCTGTTTCATGGACTCTGGCTCAAAATTATCCCAAAAATAGGCATAAGTGGAACCTATCTCCTTTAAACTGGTCTCCTGAGATGAGAAAACAGGTTTTCCAAACTGCATAGCCTCGATGACAGGTATCCCAAATCCTTCCAAGAGTGAGGGAAAAAGAAATGCTTCACAGTTCCGGTACATCCATATCTTTTCCTCATGCGATATTGCCTCATGCAATGTTACATTGGTAATACCCTCATTTTCTATCCGTTCTTTGATATGTACGGCATAGGCATTGTTCTTTTTTTTAGCTCCGCTACCCACAATATAGAGATGTTTTTCGGGCATCAGTTTCATCAGGTCAAGCAAAACATGAAAGTTTTTTTTCTGCTTGATAACCCCTAATGTAAAAAAAAATGGTTGAGTTATATGAAAATTGGGCTTTAAGGCAAGATCCTCATCAAGCAATTGTACTTTATTATATATTACTTTACACTCTTTACTTCTCAACAGTAATTCCTGCTCTACTTCCCTTTTGGTGAACTCAGAGATACAGACAATTTCATCCGCCCGGTCAATTTTTTTCTGAAGTCTTCCGTGTCGCCTGATTCTGGAATTGCCTGTCTTTTCATAAAGATAGTTTAAATCGTGTATAGTCAGAATCAATTTAGTATTGGGGTGGATCGGTTTAAAACGACTTAACTGATGAATGGAATGCCAGACATCAAATTTGGGAAACGTGTAACGACAATGTTTCCTGATCCAGTTCGTAGAGGAAATATACTTCATTTCTTCACCAAAAAAACCTATATATCCTTTAGGTACGAGTAAAGTAAGATCATAAAAGGAGGAACAAGAGTGATAGTTTTTTTTAAAATAATTACCATAACTCAATGCAATCTGTCCTAATCCCGAATAAAGGTTTTTAAGCGAAGAAAGATCAACCAAGAGTCTTTTTTTCATTTTTATAATAAAACGATTACATGACACAATCTATTGTACATTGGTCATCATGCGGATCATAATTTCCATTCAACCTGCAAAAGTAGTTCTTTTAATTCAATTACAAATGTACCGGAGTTTTATTTTGTCGTTGAACTGGTTAAACCGTCTCTCATCTGCACACTGAGAAAGGACCATTACTTTTCAAAAGTAGACTTCTCGGGGAACAGTCCTTCTAAAAAAGGTTTTATTCTTTCACGATCCTCATCCTTAACCCTCTGGTTATCATTCAGGCAAAAAAGATCCGGTTGGTATTTGTTTAATCGGCGTTCATAATTAGACCTATAAACACGTAGCCGGTGTGACTCTTTTCTCCCTACATATTTTAGACGTCCTTTGCCTGTTGCCAATGCATAATATGAAAAAGCTGAACGATGCAAATCACCATACATTCTAATGTGGCTCGATAGTGATTTTTGGGCTTGGTCCCTGAATATCCGCTCAACGGCATCCTTGTAATCGGATTTGACATAAGCATCCACATTGTGATGCGGTATACCGGAATAATATTTCCCGAATTTTTGTTCAACCAATGAAGCCCCGTCCAACACCTTCGATATATATTGCCCCAGCCGCCGTCGATAAAGTCGTTTCACCAGATAATGCCATTTTCCGAGAAGCTGCTTTTTCAACCGGACAAAAGGGATACCCTCTTTATCGAAGAAATAGTCGGGAGAAAGCGCTTTATTAAAGAACATGTCATCGTTTGCAAACAGGAAATGTTCGGCAAGACCTGGAATTTTATAAAGGAAATATTCAATGACACTTGAGTTGAAACAGGGTAAAGCTTCTTCAGGAAGTATCTCCCTATGATCAATGATACGAATTTTAGGATGATCTCTTTGTAACCACTCAGGACACTGATCATCGGTGACGATATAGATTCGTCTCACCCACGGGACATATTTTTCAGCAGATCTCAATGAGTATTTCAACTCATCATTATTCATATACCTCCCCTTATTATTCCCTTCCGAACGATCTGTCAATTTTCCTGTAAACTGTTCTTTTTTCTTTGACCACTTAGGGTCATCCCCATCTACCCAGAGATATACCAAGTCTATATCAAATGGCTGCATAACTTTATAATTACGGTACTGGCATTCTGACTGTGCCAAATTACAAAAATAGTTCTTTAATTCAATATCGGAAACATTATATTGCACTTCCTTTGGTGAATTATATTGAATTTCTCTATCCCCAGCAGATACTCGTAAACAATTAAAACAATTTCCGGTTTTAATTGTTGTATAAAAAATCCACGATCTACAAAATCAGCACACAAAGGAATGAACAACAGGTCATCCAATAAGAAAAAGGTGAGAATCAAGACAAAAATATTCGTGCCGTTAGTCTTTATTATCGCCGTTCTTTTTATTACCTATTTTTTTCCCCGCCAAGGAAGTTTCAAGTATAACTTCAACGAAGGCAGGCCGTGGCAATACGGATTGCTCACCGCTCCGTTCGATTTCCCTGTGTATAAACCTGCTGCACAACTGAAAGCAGAACAGGATAGTATCCTGGAATATTATGAGCCTTATTTTGTGGTTGATGAGGAGATCCAGAAGAGTGCTCTCGCCGAATTTGACGCGGATGCAAACCTGAAAGCCAGGCTTGCTGAACTTGCTCCCGAATATAAACTCTATATCCGAAATAAATTAAATGAGGTATATAATAACGGCATTATGCGTTCGGAAGATTATGACCGGATATACAAATCACGTACGCAGGCATTGCGAATAAAAAAAGGCAATGTGGCCGAGTCCAGAAAAGTGGAGACTTTCTTTACTATTCGTTCTGCCTATGAGAAAGTGCTGAATGATGCTCCATCAAGTATCGATGCCAATATCCTCAAAACCGCCAATATCAATGAATATATCCGCGAAAACGTATTGTATGATGCAACTACATCGGAGAAGGCTCAAAACGAATTCATTCAACAGGTCGACATAAGCCATGGCATGGTCCAAAGAGGGCAACGTATCATTGATCAGGGTGAGATTGTCGACTCACAGACATATAACATACTCTCCTCCCTGAAACGGGTAACGGAAGAGCGAAGCGGAGGGACCACAAGAAACAACTGGATGCTGCTGGGACAGTTTATGCTTATATTGTTCATGTTTGGTTCATTCTATACTTACCTGCTCTATTTCCGACCGGCAGAATACCGCAACCGGAAACATGTGGTTTTTATGGTGTTGCTGATAGCTTTCTTTGTATTACTTACAGCTATTACCGTCAGGTTCGAACTTTTCAGCATTTACATCGTCCCTTACGCCATCGTCACCATCCTTATCCGTACTTTCATAGACTCACGTACGGCATTGTTTGCCAGTCTCACTACCATCATTATGAGTTCACTTATGGTACCGTTTCCTTTCGAATTCATCGTCATCCAGATCGCGGTAGCCATGGTATCCATATTTATGTTGAAAGAGTTGTCGGAACGTTCGCAGCTAATCAAAAGTTCGTTCTTTATCCTGCTCACCTATATTGTGGTTTATATCGGATTGGAATTGTATCAGGAAGGCAATGTGAATGAAATCAACTGGGTGGTACTGGTCTATTTCCTTATCAACTTCATCTTTATTATGTTCTCCTATTCGCTGGTTTATCTGGTGGAAAGATCATTCGGATTTATTTCCGGTGTTTCATTAGTAGAACTCTCCAATACCAACAAGCCGCTATTGAAAGAACTGTCTGAAAAAGCACCCGGCACTTTCCAGCACTCATTACAGGTGTCCAATCTGGCAATGGCGGCAGCGGCAAAGTTAGGAGCGAATGCATCCTTAATAAGGACAGGAGCGCTGTACCACGACATTGGGAAAATGGCCAATCCAGCCTTCTTTACGGAAAATCAGGCACCCGGTATGAATCCTCATGCGGGGTTACCTTTCGAAGAGAGCGCACGCATTATCATCAATCACGTGAAGGATGGATTGAAGATCGCACAAAAGTATAATGTCCCGCAGCAGATTGTCGATTTTATCGAGACCCACCACGGGACAAGTATGCCCAAGTTTTTTTATATCTCCTGGAAAAATGCCAATCCTGGCAAAGAGGCTAATGAGGCAGATTTTCGTTATCCAGGACCCAATCCGTTCTCGAAAGAGACTGCCATTATGATGATGGCCGATGCGGTAGAGGCTTCATCACGCAGCCTGCCTGAATATACGGAAGAGTCACTCCGTAACCTGGTTGACAAAATTATAGACGCTCAGGTGGCCGAAGGTTATTTCAAATCGGCACCTATCACTTTCAAAGATATACAGACTGTGAAAGATGTTTTCGTGGAAAAACTTGTCACGATGTACCATTCACGAATTGCCTATCCCGAATTAAAACGGCCGGAGCAATAATAAGAATTATTCCCACTCGATGGTTGCGGGGGGTTTCGATGAAATATCATACACAACGCGGTTGACCCCTTTCACCTTGTTAATGATCTCATTCGATACTTTCGCCAGAAATTCGTAAGGCAAATGTGCCCAATCGGCCGTCATGGCATCTGTCGATGTCACGGCCCGCAATGCGACCGTATTCTCATAGGTGCGCTCATCCCCCATCACACCGACCGACTGCACCGGCAATAAAATAGCTCCTGCCTGCCATACCTTATCATACAATCCGGCTGAGCGGAGATTTGATATAAATATATCGTCGGCATCCTGTGCTATACGCACCTTTTCAGGGGTAATATCTCCCAGGATACGGATACCCAGTCCCGGTCCGGGAAACGGATGACGATGGATCAGATGAGGTTGCATACCCAACTCTAACCCTATCTTGCGCACTTCATCCTTGAACAAAAGCTTCAATGGTTCACACAATTTCAGGTGCATCTTCTCAGGTAATCCGCCTACGTTATGGTGACTTTTAATGGTAACACCGGTAATAGAGAGCGACTCGATGATATCGGGATAGATGGTACCCTGTGCCAGCCATTTGATATCTTCCAGTTTATGGGCTTCCCTATCAAACACATCGATAAATCCTTTCCCTATAATCTTACGTTTACGCTCTGGGTCAGTCACGCCTTCCAGTTCTTTGTAGAAATAGGTTTTTGCATCTACCCCGATTACGTTCAATCCCAGATGTTCGTAGTTCTCCAATACGGTTTCGAACTCATTCTTCCGCAACAGGCCGTGATCCACAAAAATACAGGTAAGGTTCCTGCCAATGGCTTTGTTGAGCAATACGGCCGTGACCGACGAATCCACACCTCCCGAAAGGGCAAGGATCACTTTGTCGTCACCCAGCTGCTCCTTTAATTCCTGTACGGTGGTTTCAATGAATGAGGCAGGTGTCCAGTCCTTCTTCACGCCGCAAACAGCGAGAAAATTATTCAATATTTCCGTTCCGCGTTCCGTGTGAAACACCTCGGGATGAAACTGCACTCCCCAGGTTTTTTCATTATCTACCCTGTAAGCGGCCAAAGCGACGTCATCGGTTGAGGCAATCACCCGGAAGCTGTCCGGTATACGAACAATTGTATCTCCGTGCGACATCCATACCTGACTCTCCTGCGTAATAAATCCTAATAAAGGATCATCTTTATCTCCAACACGTAAACGGGCACGGCCATATTCACGGCTATCACTCTTCTCAACTGCCCCTCCTGCCGATTGCGCCATTAACTGCGCACCGTAGCAGATGCCCAATACAGGATAACGACCACGGATCTCATTTAAATCGGTTTTGAAAGCTTCGGTGTCATTCACCGAGAAAGGACTCCCGGAAAGGATCACTCCCTTTACCGAGTCATCCCCGAAAGGGAATTTATTGTAAGGCACTATTTCGCAGTAGGTGTTCAATTCTCTCACGCGGCGACCTATCAGCTGCGTAGTTTGCGAACCGAAATCGAGGATGATAATTTTTTCGTGCATATCGTATAACCGGGTTGGAACGCCGACAGAGGGGCGTCAATTCAAAAATAGAAGTTTTCAGGATGCAAAGATAAGAAAAGAGCATGGAAAAACGGCAAAATTCGAATGAATTGAATAGGTGTTAGTGAGTGAGGCCAGTCAATACGAAAGATATAGAGAATGTTCGACAGGATAAACAAACGTTAAATTGATTCCATAGGAATTGTCATTCGACTGAAAAGGTTATATTTGTGGATAGAAATAGAGAAAACGATAAACCATTGAAATAATGAGTACTGCCGAATTAAAAATAGATTTAATAAACCGCATTGCCAGCACAGATGAACCCGGCATCATAGAGGAGCTTCGCAAAGTACTCGATTTTGAGCTTGAGAAAGAGACGTACCAACTAACTACAGAACAAGAGCAAAGAATTAGTGAAGCAAAGGCCGAATATCTCGCAGGGCATATCTTGCCGGAACAGCAGGCAAATGAAATAATTGAGCGATGGTTACGCGAAAAATAGTTTGGACTCAAAAAGCTAATCAGGAGCGAAAAGAGATTTTGGCTTATTGGATAGAACGGAATCAGTCTAAAGCTTACAGTATAAAACTGAATAAATTAATAAAGGAAACGCTGCGATTAGCTGCCCAATATCCTAATACGGGGAGAAAAACTACGCTAAAAAATGTGAGGGTAAAGATTGTTCGTGATTATCTGTTATTCTACGAAATAAATGAAACAACTCTTGTTGTCTTAACAATATGGGACAGCAGGCGGGATGAAAAGACATTGAATATAAAATAATTTTTATTTCAGGACAACTCAAAAACGTGTAATCCAATTCAAAAAGGGGTTGCACATTTTTTTTACTTGTCGGTTGATAACGAATTATCCAACAAAAAACATTAAACGACAAGCATTATAAAGCATAAATTCATTTCACAATAAATATTTATTGTTTTTCGATATATTTTTATTGTTATGTCAAATTAATATTCTATCTTTGCCGCGTCAATCTTTTAAAACATACCGAACATGAAACGAGTTTCTGGTAAAAATTCACTTGCACTTCTTTGTATTCTGGCAGGTATTGTCTATTTGTTGATCTTGGTTCCTACTGTCATTGAAGGTGTGGAAGGAGGCATTCAGGGGGCGAAAGAGGGATTTAAATCATCTCAGAAAACAATTGATGAAGATCTTTACAACGACTTCTATTCAGAGTCATACTTTTTAAGACTGAAAATAAAAGACAAGAAGAATTATTATCCCGATTCGATTTTAAATACCACAACCAATGAAATCCTCCCGGCCAGATTTGGAACCGTCCATGTGTTCTATCAATTCAAAGAAAGCCAACCATTATGGAGTATTCTTTTTCTGATGTTCCTAATGTTTGCAGCCTTACCGGTTATGGCTTTACTGGTCTTTATCCCTGTCCTTTTTTACAGGTTGATCTTCTCTCTATACCGAAATCATGTTTTCACAACAGAAAACGTAAAAAGAATACAAAAAATAGGTCTTTTCTGTATTATCGTATATGCCTATTTCTTTTTGTTTGGCCTACACCTGTATATTCAGGCAAAGACCGCCATAGATTTGGAGAAATATAAAATAGCTTTTCCAGAGTTGGCAAATGAAATGTTACTATTCGGAGTAGTCGCACTGATTGTCGCGGCCGTAATGAAACGCGCCATCGCGATAAAGGAAGAACAAGAATTAACTGTTTAGAAAAAGACTCATGCCTATTATTATAAACTTAGACGTGGAAATGGCCAAGAAAAAAATCTCCCTGAACGAGTTATCGGAACGGGTGGGAATCACTCCGGCCAATCTTTCTATCCTGAAAACAGGGAAAGCCAAGGCCATCCGTTTCAGTACGCTGGAAGCCATCTGTAAAGAGTTGAATTGCCAGCCGGGGGATATTATGGAGTGGAGAGATGAATAATTTTAGCGAAAGAATAATCTTTTAAAACATACACAAATGAAACACTTAGAACGTGCCTTACAAGGCAAAAACGGTATTGGCCGGTACATTTTAATGGCCGTAATTGTAATGGTTGTAGCACAAATAGCTGCTATTCCCTTGTTTTTGATAATACTTCCTGCTATCCTGTCGAACGGGGGAAATATCAGTGACCTCTCGGCCGCCATTCAAAATCCATCCGACTACGGTATTTCATCTAATCTTTTTCTACTGGTGATGCTGGGTACCTTCGCTATCACATATTTTCTGTTTGCCGTACTGGTAAAACCGCTACACGGGCGTACGGTGCGCGAGACCATCAACGGCCGGAAGCAGATACGCTGGGACCGTATCCGGATGGGAATCATCGTCTGGGGAATCATCATTCTCGCAGATACTGCCATCAGCCTGTTGGTCTCTTCTCCAGGCGAATATGAATTCAGGTTCAATGCAGGCGCTTTTCTTCCGCTACTACTGATCCTTCTTCTTGTAATGCCTTTCCAGACAAGTATCGAAGAACTTCTATTCCGCGGTTATCTGGCACAAGGTGTGGCACGATGGACTAAAAGCCGCTGGTGGGCACTGATCATCCCTTCTGTACTGTTTGCTCTGATGCACCTCGCTAATCCGGAAGTAAAAGAGTATGGCTTCTGGCTCTCTATGCCACAGTATCTTATCATGGGGTTGATGCTGGGGCTCATCTCCATCCTCGATGATGGCATTGAACTGGCTCTCGGCATTCATTTCATTAACAATGCACTCACCGCCCTGCTTGTCACACACGAAGCATCGGCATTACAGACCGATGCGTTGTTCCTGTTACACGATCTCGATCCCGTAGCAAGCCTTATCTCCATTTCAGTCGCTAGTATATTAGTGATTTTAATTCTGCAACGCATCTATAAATGGGATTTTGGCATTATGAACAGAAAAGTTGCAGCTGTACCGCCCCCTCCCCCACCTGTAGAGGTTGAGACGATTGGACAAAGCCCGGCAACCTAAATTATCTCGCTGAATATGGAGCAAAAATGAAACAAATTATTATCTTTGAAGATTAGTTTGTAACGCTGTATGAAACGAAATAACTTTTTTTCTATCTGTATATTGATGTTTTTTTGCTTTTGTGCAAAAGCGCAAACGCTTGACGATGCCAAGAGCTGGTATCTGGAAGGCCGTTATGCCGAAGCGTTACCCGTTTTTCAGACAGAATATCTCAATAATCCCAATAATGCGTCTATCAATCAATGGCTGGGTGTAAGCCTCTATGAAACCGGAAGAATACTCGAAGCACAAAAGTACCTCGAATTTGCCTCCGGACGGAAAATTACCGATGCCTACATTTACCTGGGTGAACTTTACGCAAAATTGTATCGTTTTGAAGATGCCGAAAAAGAGTTCGACAAATACCAACGGGCCAAACGCAGAGATAGCGAGGCATTGGAGATACTGGATCAGAAACGGGCAAATGCGGAAAGGCTGCAAAGAGCTGTCAACCGCACGGAAGATCTGCAGATCATCGACAGTCTGGTGATTTTGAAGTCAGATTTTCTGTCGGCTTATAACCTGAGCGCCTCATCAGGTTCATTAATGCCGGTACAGGAATTTTTCCCCGGCCGGTCAATGACGGATGAAACACTCTATATGAACGAGCGGCAGGACAAGATCTACTATTCCGAAGGCGATGCTGTAACCGGTACTGATCTTTATACAATGGACAAATTGCTCGACACATTCGGAAATGAGAAAAGATTGCCGGGAACCATCAATAAAGAGGGCAGCCAGGCATTTCCATTCGTATTGAGTGACGGGATGACTCTCTATTTTGCTTCAACAGGTGAACCTTCGTTCGGTGGATATGATCTGTTCGTCACCCGCTATAATCTTGCTTCGGACTCATATCTCAACCCCAATCAGTTGAATATGCCCTTCAATTCGCCTTTTAACGATTACATGTTAGCGATTGATGAAGAGAAAGGCATCGGGTGGTTTGCATCCGACCGGTTTCAACCGGCCGACTCGGTATGTATATATACCTTTATCCCGAACCCACAGGTGCAACTGGTCGAAAGTGAGGATGCCGGTTATCTGGCACGGAGAGCACGGATCTCTTCCATTGCCGACACATGGAAGGAAGGCGCAGACTATGGACCGCTTCGTTCACTGGCACAGCAAAAGACAGTCTCAAGGCAAGAAACAGCAGGTGATTTTACATTTGTGATCAATGATCGGACAACTTACCATACCCTGTCGGATTTCAGGAATGATCAAGCCAGGTCGTTCTTTTCTCAGGCGTTGGGTTATGAAAAACAGTTACAGGCGATGAATGAAGAACTCTCACAAAAAAGAGACCAGTATGCCGGTGGAGCAATAAACGACGCTCTTGCTGCATCGATCCTCAGCCTGGAAAAAGAAAGCGAATCTATTTTCAGGGAAATGGAAAGACTCAAAATGCAAGCAAGAAATGAAGAAATACGCACTCAGTTTAATCAATAGTAACCGTATATGACATTCGATCTGATCATCATCATCGCCGTGATCCTATTGGGAGTAGTGTTCATGCTCATTGAGATCTTCCTGCTTCCTGGGATCAGTATTGCAGGTATTGCCGGTGCTATTTTCCTGATAGGAGGAATAATATATGCCTATATCTTTCAGGGTAGTACCGTAGGGAATATTACACTCGCAGGAACAGCCGTGCTGCTTGGCGGAAGTTTTTTCTGGCTGCTGAAATCAAAGTCATTACGAAAAATCTCTTTAGATACAAACATCGAAGGGAAAGTGGATACCTCCTATTTGCAGAAAATTGGCGTTGGCGACAATGGCGTAACGCTTTCCCGGTTGAATCCCATCGGGCAGGTATTGATCAACGATGTGGAAGTAGAAGGTAAATCATTCGACGGGGAGTTTCTTGACGAAGACACTGAAATAGAAGTGGTAAAGGTGGAAACCTACAATGTGCTGGTAAAGAAAAAAGAAGCTGTTTTACCCGGAGAGGAGACAAAAAATAATTTAATATAAAACATCAAAAACAAATTTATTATGACAGTTTTATCATTCCCACTGATTATTACGATTGCCGTAATCATCATCTTTTTATTGATATTCTTTCATTACGTTCCCTTTTTCCTGTGGATAAACGCATTATCGGCAGGGGTACGCATCTCGCTCGTGCAACTCTTCCTGATGCGCCTGCGCCGCGTACCGCCCCACACCATCGTTTACGCGATGATTGAGGCCCACAAGGCCGGACTGAAGATGGTTACCCGCGATAACCTGGAAGCACACTATCTTGCCGGAGGACACGTAGAAAAGGTAGTGCATGCATTGGTATCCGCTTCCAAAGCAAATATCGACCTTACTTTTCAGATGGCCACAGCCATTGACCTGGCCGGCCGCGATGTACTGGAAGCCGTCAGGATGTCTGTGAACCCGAAAGTGATCGATACACCTCCCGTTTCTGCCGTAGCTATCGACGGTATCCAGTTGATCGCCAAAGCCCGGGTGACGGTACGTGCCAATATTAAACGATTAGTGGGTGGTGCCGGTGAAGAAACTATTCTTGCCCGTGTAGGGGAAGGGATCGTCTCCTCCATCGGTTCGGCAGTATCGCACAAATCAGTACTCGAAAACCCTGATTCAATCTCCAAGCTGGTATTGAAAAAGGGACTGGATGCAGGAACAGCATTTGAAATTCTCTCTATCGATATCGCCGACATCGATATAGGTAAAAATATCGGTGCTGTATTGCAGATGGATCAGGCACAGGCCGACAAGAATATTGCACAGGCACGCGCTGAGGAACGGCGGGCCATGGCTATCGCCTTAGAGCAGGAGATGAAGGCCAAAGCCCAGGAAGCCCGCGCCAAAGTGATTGAAGCTGAAGCAGAAGTTCCGATCGCCATGGCCGAAGCATTCCGTAGCGGAAATCTCGGTATTATGGACTATTACCGGATGGAAAATATCAAGGCTGATACGGATATGAGGGACTCTATTGCCAAACCGCAGGGCGGCGGAAATAAAAAATAATTATCACAGACAATACATATTATGAGAATCATACCTGAATCGGAATTGATCATCAACTCCGACGGAAGTGCCTTTCATCTTCATATCCGACCGGAGCAACTTTCGGACAAGATTGTAATGATGGGAGATCCTGATCGTGTAACGATGACAGCCTCATTTTTTGAAAGCATTGAATGCGATGTACGCAGCCGCGAGTTCCATACCGTCACCGGAATGTATAAAGGGAAACGGATTACTGCGCTCTCGCACGGCATCGGCACGGACAATATAGATATCGTACTCACTGAGTTGGATGCACTGGCCAATATAGACTTCAATACGCGATTAGTCAAAGAGGAACTCAAACAACTGACCATGGTGCGGGTAGGCACATCAGGAGGTATGCAGCCGCATTGCCCTGTAGGTTCTTACGTGGTATCGGAAAAATCAATCGGTTTCGATGGCCTTATCCATTATTATGCCGGTTCCGAATCGATCCGCGAAAAGGATTTCGAAGAGGCTTTCCAAAGAGAGGTGGGATGGTCACCGTACCACTGTTCTCCCTACGTGGTGAGTGCCGACGAAGAACTTGTCGACCGTATAGGTTACGATATGATCCGTGGGGTTACCATCTCCGCCATCGGTTTTTACGGCCCCCAGGGAAGGCATGTACGACTGCCGCTGGCCGATCCCAACCTGAATGCTAAAATTGAATCGTTCCGTTTCGGGGAGCATTCCATCACCAATTACGAAATGGAAAGTTCTGCTATCGCGGGATTAGGGAAGTTGATGGGACACAAGGCGATGACTGTCTGCACTATAATTGCCAACCGTGTGGCCCTGAAGTCGAATGCCGACTATAAAGGCTCCATAGAAGATCTTTTGCAAATAGTACTGGACAGGATTTAAGATTTCAAATTCAAGATTCAAGATTCAAAATTCGGGGTACTCCTATCAATTAGTAATTGGTAATTAGTAATTGGTAATTAGTAATTGGTAATTTATAATTAAAATCATATGAAAAAACTATTCACATTATTGCTTCTTGCAGCTACTTTGGTTGCCTATGCACAGCAAAACCCTCCTCTCCCTGTAGATCCGAAGGTGAGGACCGGAAAACTTGAAAACGGACTCACCTATTATATCCGGCAAAATAACCTTCCCGAAAACAGGGCCGATTTCTACATTGCACAGAAAGTGGGATCCATGCAGGAAGAAGATAATCAGGCCGGTCTGGCTCACTTCCTGGAGCATATGGCATTTAACGGGACGACCAATTTCCCCGGAAAAAGCATGCTGAACTATCTGCAGGACAATGGAATTAAGTTCGGCACTAACATCAACGCCTATACGTCTTTCGATGAAACGGTTTATTATATATCCAATATCCCGACAACCAATAAGAACCTGGTAGACTCGGCTCTTCTTGTGCTTCATGACTGGTCGAACGCCATTGCCCTTGAAGAGGAAGAGCTCGAAAACGAACGGGGTGTGATCCGGGAAGAGTGGCGCACCCGTGGCGGAGCACAGCAAAGGTTGTGGGATCAGTTACTCCCGAAAATGTATCCCGACAGCAAATATGCCAACCGCATGCCTATCGGAAGCATCGATGTGATCAATAATTTTAAACCGGAAGAGATCAGAGCCTACTACCATAAATGGTATCGTCCCGACTTGCAGGGGATCATCGTTGTGGGTGATATCGATGTGGATGAGATGGAGCAAAAGATAAAGGAACTGTTCTCGCCCATCCGACTCGATGAAGAAAGGGCAGAACGGGAATACTATCCTGTTCCTGATAATAAGGATCCCATCGTAGCCATTGCTACCGACAAGGAAGCCCGTAATACACAGATAATGCTGTTTTACAAGCACGATACGATGCCTGACGAGTTTAGGAATACCCAGATGGGGTATATCACAGAATATATATTAAATGCCGCTGCTGCTATGATGAACCAGCGGTTTGCCGAAATCATACAGAAACCCGATGCACCTTTCACTTCCGCATTTGCGTATAACGACGATTACTTCGTGGCCAAAACAAAAGACGCCTGGACCGTAGTGGCAGGAAGCGCCGAAGACAAGATAGAGAGTGCACTGGCAGCTATGGTACGTGAGACGGAAAGAGTAAAACAGCACGGATTCACCGCATCGGAATATGAGGTGGCACGCACCAACATCCTCAAAGGATATGAAGATGCGTATAACAACCGGGATAAGCAGAGGAACTCTTCCTATTCACAGGAATATGTACGTGCGTTTACCGACGGAGAACCTATTCCGGGCATTGAGTTCGAATATCAGTTCCTCCAGGCGGTGGTACCCAACATTCCGGTAGAGGCGATCAACCAGACTATTCAACAGCTGATTGGTGATGAAAACATAGTCATTGCCGTTACCGGTCCTGAAAAAGAAGGATTGGGATATCCTGCTGAAGACGTATTGCTTAACGTACTGGCATCGGTACAGGCTGAAACTATCGAGCCTTATGCCGAAGAGGTGATTGATGAGCCGTTGGTGGCCACGCCTCCCACTCCGGGCAAGATCATAAAAGCAGAAAAGGATGAGGCGATGGATGCTACGGTGTGGACACTGGAAAACGGGATGAAGGTGATCCTGAAAAATACCGACTTCAAGGACGACCAGATCGTAATGACCGGTACAAGTGCCGGCGGATACTCCCATTATGGGGCACAGGATCCGGTTAACAGCAGGCTGATGAGTAATGTGGCTACACTGGGAGGAGTGGGTAATTTCAGCGCAACCGATCTACCCAAAGTACTGGCCGGAAAGACAGCATCCGCGCATCCGGGTATCAGCCTCACCACACAGGATTTCAACGGTTCTTCTTCCATCAGGGATTTCGAAACTATGCTGCAATTGGTTTATCTCTATTTCACTGCTCCACGACAGGATAACGACGCTTTCCAATCATTCATCCAACGTATGGAGACGCAGTTGAAAAACCAGGAAGCCGAACCAATGGTAGCGTTCAGCGACTCTGTGTCGAGTGCGTTGTATGGAGATAATCCATTGACAAAGAGAATAAAGGCCGATGATCTAAAAAAGGTCAATTACAACCGTATCATGGAGATGTATGCCGAACGGTTCTCCAATCCCGGCAGTTTTGTGTTCACATTCGTGGGTAACATCGATGAGGAAAAGGTTCGTCCCGTAGTAGAACAGTATCTGGCTTCATTACCGGGAAAGGCCGGGAAAGGTGAATTTGCAAAAATACCCATGGACTTCCAGGAAGGAAGCTTTGAAAATATTTTCCAACGGGAGATGCAAAATCCCAAAGCTTCGGTATTCAACACAATAACGGGAAAAACAACCCGGGAGATGAAGAACCGGATACTGATGAGTATGTTCGACCAGATCCTCGATATCATCTACACCGAGAAAGTCCGTGAAGAGGAAGGGGGTACTTACGGCGTATACGCAGGAGGTTCTATCTCCCGTTATCCGGAGGGGCAAACCATCTTGCAGATCATGTTCGACACCGATCCGGAGAGAATGGAACATCTCAATCAAATTGTTTTAAACGTACTAAAGGAGTTTGCGGCAGATGGCCCGCGTGATAGCGATTTTGCCAAGGTAAAAGAGTATATGAACAAGAGTTACAACGAAAATCTGAAAGAGAACAGTTACTGGCTGAATATTCTCGACAACAAATATTTTTACGGCGAAGATAATCACACTCAATATATTGAAACTGTAAATGCCATCACAAAGGATGATCTTCGGAGTTTCGCCAAAGCACTGCTCGATCAGGGTAACCTGAAAACAATAGTGATGATGCCGAAAATAACGGAATGATCCTATATCCATAGGATTATCATACTAAAAAAACAGGAGGAAGTCTTATCGGTTTTCCTCCTGTTTTTTTATATTATTCCCTTCCCTGGTGGGGAAGTTCATTTATCACCCAAACGGTTCGCCGCAGCAAAGCCCTCTTACATCCGTCAGAATGACGGGTAACCGGGGTTCTGTACCAAGTTCGGATTGACCTGCCATGCATCCTGTGAGATAGGATAGAGTTTGAGATGCTCACCCGTAGCCCGCTCACAATTGGAAGCCGTCCACATGGTCTGTTCAAATTCACCGAAACGGATATCATCCTGCCTCGACCATCCTTCCCATGCCAGTTCAAGTCTTCTCTCCAAAAGGACCTCCGGAAGCCCTACCGTTTCATAATTGTGCTCTGCACTGCCATAGCCGCGTTGGCGTACATCGTTCACCCATTGCGCAGCATCCGTGGCGCTTCCCCCGGAACGCAACAACGCTTCGGCTTTCATCAGATAGACATCGGCCAGGCGGAAGATATGGAAATCGTTTTCCATTGCGTTCACCAGATCCGACGCATAGGGCCACTTAAGGCAGCGCGCGCCGTCGTGCTGGTTCACAGCTCCCCACGATGTGCCGTCGTATTCGGTACCGGGAATCATGGTGACAGCCACGGTATGATCCAATTCATACCCATGGTCGGTGATAATGATCTCGCCGGTAGTCCGGTCATATTGCTTTCCGATCAGGAACGAACCTTCGTAACGGGGATCTTCGGGATCGAAAAGCTCCACATATTCGGGTTGGGCACAAATGCCGTTCCAGGCCGAAAAACTGCCGCCCAGCGACAACTGGTCTTTATAATGCAACGTCCGGTTCATCATTTGGTTCTGGTTTTCGGTATCCGTTTTTGAGAAAGCTACGGCGAAAATTGCTTCGCGCGAGTTGTTGTTGGTTAACGAAAAATTATCCTTCCACACCGGTTCGAGGATATAGTCCATTCCCAATACCAGATCGCAATAATCTATCACTTCCTTATAGGCATCGCCGGCGTAAGTAACCTCCCACGCTGCGGCGTTGAGCAGTAATTTGGCCAGCAGTGTGTATGCGGCGCCTTTCGTGAATCTTGCATAAGAAGAAGCATCGGGACAGTCGGGAGCGATCTCTTTCAACTCGCTTATGAGCCAGTCGAAGACCACCTGTCGGGACTGGTTCGCGGGCAACACCTTGTCGGTGGGAGAATAGTCGGTAACCAACGGGACATTTCCGAAATAATCGATCCAGGTATAATACCAGAAAGCCCTTACACCCCGGACTTCCGCCATCTTAACTTTTTTCACGTCATCAGAAATCACATCGGTGTGTTCGATAATGTAAATAGTGGCATTACACTTTCCGATACTGTTGGCGGCATTGCTCCACCCATCTTTCACCTGGCTGGTTTGCGCCGTCCAGGTATGCATGAACAGTTCGCGGTATTGCCCGCCATCGTACCAATCGCCGCCGAGGCGGGTAGGCGTAACAGCCATCGATCCGGCACACTCCGACAAATAGAGATAATTGCTCGGCCAATAGGTTCTCAACGAATTATACACATCGCCGATAATGGCGTTGAGTTGTTGTTCGGTTTCCGGAAAATCACCGGCAAGCTGGTCGTACACCACTTCGTCGAGGTTCGTGCAGGCAAATGAAGATATCAGTAGTAAGATCCCCGACAGGAGGGATAATATGGTTGTCTTTTTGTTCATAATTTCATGTTTTAGGATAAATGGTACATATTAAAATGTCAGATTCACACCAAAGGTGAAAGAACGCGCCTTGGGCATATAGTTACGCGGCTCAATGCCGGGTGAAAGGCCGGCACCGCTGTCGGTGGCTTCGCCGCGGAAGAGTTCCACTTCGGGGTCAAGCCCTTTGTAACCGGTAATGACAAACAGGTTTTGTCCGGCCAGGTACACGCGTGCTTTTTCGAGCCAGCCAATTGATTGAGTATTGAACGTGTATCCGACAGCCATATTATCAAGCCGTATATGTGATGCATCCTCCAGGTAGAAAGACGTTACACGCGAGTTTTCACTTAAGGTAGTTACCAATTCGTCGTTCAGGGCATTGGCTCCGCTTATATAGGTATTGTTTCCATACGCCGCACGGGGGTTATTCAGTGCTTTGTTTCCAACGGTACCCCTGAAAAAAATACTGGCATCCCAGTTTTTCCAGGTGAACGCATTATTCCAGCCAAAGGTCAGGTCGGGTTGCGAATCACCCACATAGGTGCGGTCGTCATCGGTAATTTGTCCGTCATCATTGATATCTTCAATGATATACTTACCGTCTTCGGTCAGACCGGTACATTTTAACATATAGAATTGCCCTATGGGATATCCCACCTCCACCACATGCGAGGTAACGCCCGATGCACCACGTATCCACGGGTCGCCCGTATAGATGCGTCCGGTCGAATACAATTCATTGGAAAGTTTGGTGACTTTGTTTTTATTGTGTGCAAGGTTGACGGAAGTCGTATAGGTAAATCTCCTGTTTTTCACCACATCGATATTCAGCAGTAGTTCGATTCCCTTATTACTCATATCTCCCACGTTTGCCTGGATTTCATTGTAAACATAGGTAGGTGTAGACACATCATAGGTATATAGCATGTCGGATGTCTGCTTGTCATACCATTCGATGGTACCGCTGAGACGGTTGTTGAACAATGAAAAATCAAACCCTATATTCAACATGGCGGTTGACTCCCACTTGAGGTCGGGATTGGCATTCTGCGATATCTTATAAGCGATCAGTTGCGCACCGTTACTATAATAGGTCCCGGCGGCCGAATAGAGTTCGAGGGATTTATAGGGCTGCAACCCATCCTGGTTACCCGTAACTCCGTATCCGACACGGAACTTCAGGTCGTTCACCCAGCTGACATCTTTCATAAACGACTCCTGTGAAATGCCCCAGGCGGCCGATGCCGAGGGGAATGTCCCCCATTTATGGTTTTGCCCGAATTTGGACGACCCGTCCCTGCGGACCGTGGCGGTCACCATATAACGGTCCTGATAGCTGTAATGCGCACGCCCGAAAAACGAGATCAGTTTGTAGGCATTTTTACTGGAAGTGACCTCTCCTATTTTCAAAGAGTTCCCTGACTGGATATTGTCGGCTCCCATGGAACTGACGATAAAGTCGGTCGCTTGGGAGCGCTGGCTCGAGTAAATGTTATTCTCCCACGAATAACCGATAATAGCATCGAGTTTATGGGAATCATTACCGCCGAAGTTCGATTGATAATTAGCAGTCCATTCCATCAACTCACGATCCCATTTGCGCGCCTGGCGGATAGCAAGGCCGTTATTACCTTGTCCGCGCGAGTTGCGGGGATCCTGCCATTCGCTGTAGTCATTACTGAAACGGCTTTTGTAGAGTGATGCCTTTACATTGAGGCCTTCGGCAATATCGAACTGGAGATCTCCCGCTCCGTAAAAATAGTTGCTACTCGCTTTCCGGTAATTCTGATCCTGGTTTTGCACGGGGTTTCCCTGATCGTAATTATTGTTGGCCCCGGTAAAATACGACCCGTCCTCGTTATAGACCGGAAAAACCGGCGGCATGTTATAAGCGAGAATGAAATCATCGGCAAAAGGAAAGCGCATATCCGACAAATTACCCGAACCGGTAAGCCCTACACGCAAACGGTCATCAATGGCGCGCTGCTGGAACTGGAAACGGAATGAATGGCGTTTCATATAATTGTCGCGAGCGATACCGGTCCGATCCAGATAAGTATATGAAGCGCGGTAATTGTGTTTGGAACCTCCACCCGACAAAGAAAGGGAATGGTTGGTGGATATTCCCGTACGAAGCATTTCCCCGAACCAATCGGTATCGGCCGTATATGAATCGTAGTTGCTGATATCGTTATCCAGTTCCCTGTTAGTCGCACGCCATTGTGCTGCGTTCATCATATCGGGTTTATTGGCAACAACATCCATCGACACATAGCCGTCGTACTGCATAAGGTTCTTGGCTCCCGATCCGCGCTTGGTAGTGATGAGAATGACCCCTCCCGCGGCGCGCGATCCGTAAATAGCTGCAGATGAAGCGTCTTTGAGCACCGAGATCGACTCGATGTCGGAAGGAGATACGGTGGACATGTCTCCACCGGGTATGCCGTCGATCACGATCATCGGTCCCTGGTCGTTCTGCAAGGTAGAGGTTCCGCGCAGGCGTATCTGCGAACTGCGTGTTACATCGCCCGAACCTGAAGTGATGATTAATCCGGCTACTTTCCCCTGTAACAAGTCGGAGGCATCACGGTTAATACCTTTATTAAAGTGCTCTTCCGATACATTAGCGATGGAACCGGTGATTTCGCGGCGTGTCTGCGTACCGTAACCGACGACCACCACTTCCTCAAGCAACTCGGTATCTTCCTCAAGCACAATATCAAAATCGGTACGCCCATCAACCGGTATAATTATCGTTTGCATTCCGACGTAAGATATCTCTAATGAAGCCGAAGATGGGACATTCTGGAGCACAAAACGTCCATCCGCATCGGTGACGGTACCGGTAGAAGTACCCTGTACCTGCACGGTTACACCGGTAAGCAACTCACCCGCTGCATCTTTTACCGTGCCACTCACAGTAAGATTCTGTGCAAATAGATTCAAAGAGAATGTCCATATAACTATGAACATCATTCCTTTCAGTAGATTTAACATTTCTTTTTTCATACGATTAGTTTATTTGTTTACACTATGGGTATAGAACCACAATAACTAGTTAATTTAATGATTTATCGATTTGTGGATTAGAATTATCAAATCGGTACATCATCGCATCATTAAATAGACTTACATGCTCATTTCATACGATTTTTTAGATTTTAGTATTATGTTATTTGGGATTGAGAAATTGACGTATTTAACGTCAAGAGATGTACGAAAGCGTTCATACCGCTCCCATACCCAAACCCACTCCATAAAGAAACGGGTTGGATCAAAGAAATTCACGCATATCCGAAATAAATAACGGATTTTATAATTGGGGCTGAAATAAATTACTTTGGAATATTTTAGGATAAGATCTTGTAAATTTGGTATTAGACGGAAAGACTTACAATAGCTTATTAATTTGTTAAATAATACAAAATACCCCCCATAATTTATGTTTTATTAACATAGCGGAGGTGCACGACAAAACGGCAAACTTTTCCAGGAAGTGAATCATAGCAGTTACTTCTTTAATTAACAGATTCATCTTCTAACAAAAGCGAAGATAGCAAGAGTTATCGACTTGGACAAACAGAAGACAGTAAAATTTACAGAAATGATATATATTTAACATTGTAAAAAATAGCTCCCCAGCGACTTATTGAGTTTGCGGCAATTACCGCTTAGCTATACTTGAAAATTATAACGAACTATTGATTAATACCAAAAAGGAGGAAAATCCGTCGGACCTCCTCCTATATTTTATACTCTCTGTATTGATTTATCTTCTCATTTACTTATCCGGCACATGCTTATATCTAAAGAGGATGGCAAACAGAATGGTAACTACAAGGGCATAACCGGCAAAAATAAACCAGACACTTTGCCAATCACCAATCAGAAGCGATATAGTTGTAGAGCCTACGGTTACGTCTGTCCAGGAGCAGAACCGGTTCACTACCCATTGTGCCCATAATGTCCCCACTGTGGCACCTATCCCATTAGTCATCAACATAAACATTCCCTGTGCGCTGGCACGAATAGTATGCGGTGTTTCCTTGTCAACGAACAATGATCCTGAAACATTGAAGAAATCGAAAGCTACGCCATATACCAGCATAGAGAATAACAACAGCCACACACCGCTGCCGGGATTACCCAACCCGAAGAACCCGAAGCGCAGTACCCAGGCAAGCATGGCAATCAACATCACGTTCTTAATACCATAACGTTTCAGGAAGAAAGGGATCAACAGGATACAGAGCGCTTCCGATATCTGGGAAAGTGATATCAATATATTTGAATGCTTTACGCCAAAAGTACCGGCATACTCCGGATAAGCTTCAAAGCTGGCGATGAATGGGTTGGCAAATCCGTTAGTAATTTGCAAGGCGACACCCAACAGCATCGAAAAAATAAAAAAGATTGCCATCTTTCTTATTTTAAAGAGTTTGAAGGCATCTAACCCAAGCGCCTGAAACAGGGTCTTACTACCAGTTGCCGTTGACACAGGACAATTGGGAAGTGTGAACGCATAAATCCCCAGCATAAAGCCCAATACAGCACTCACCACAAACTGCATCGAAGAAGTCTGGTATCCCAGTATATCCACAAGCCACATAGTACAGATAAAACCTATCGTACCAAATACACGTATAGGCGGGAAAGCCTTTACCGTATCCATTCCACCCTTTTCAAGAATAGTATAAGCTACCGAATTGGACAGGGCCAATGTGGGCATATAAAAAGCTACACTCAATGCATAAAGGCCAAAAATAGTGGAGAATGAGACTTCCGTTCCACTATATAATCCATATAGGCCGGCAGACAGCATGAAGGAAGCAGCAACCAGATGGCTTATTCCCAGCAATTTTTGCGCAGGCACCCACCTGTCGGCCACAATCCCCATAATGGCAGGCATAAAAATGGATACTATCCCTTGTACGGAGTAAAAAATACCGATGTGCGATCCCAGTCCGGCAGGTCCCAAATAACGGGACATGGAAGTAAGATAGGCCCCCCATATTGCGAACTGGAGGAAATTCATGATAATTAGTCTGATTCTCAGCGACATATGTTTTATTTCAATTATTATTTATTGATATTAGGCTATTACCAATCTGACGTTCAATTGATTACCTGCTAAGCCACGGTGCCGGATTGAGCTTGTTTGTCTTTTGCCACAACTGGAAATGCATCGTGGAGACACCTGTATCCGGATCAGTAAAGATCCGCCCTAATGACTGTCCGGTTTTCACTTTGTCTCCCTGCTTTACAAACAAGTCGTATATATTGGCATAGAATGTATAGTAATCACCATGACGTACAATCACACAGGTATTGGAACCGGGGAAGGAGAATACTTTCGAAACTTCCCCATCGAATACGCTACGGATATTAGCACCTCTTTCAGCCTGAATATCAACCCCATTACTATTGGTAGTAACATTCCATTCATTATGTTTTTTGGCACCGAAATTACCCACAATGGCTGCTGTACCGGTAACCGGCATAGGCAGTTTACCCCTGTTGGCAGCAAAATCTTTCGAGAGATTAAAGGTCTCGGCCGATGCTGTACTCCTGCCGGCCTCAATTCTGGGTCCCGGCGCAGCACCGGAGGCACGCTCTTCTGTTTTCTCGGGGGTCTCACGCCCGGTCTCCTCACGGCTCTCACCCCTTCGCCGATCTTCAGCCAGCTTCTCTTCCGCTTTTCTCCGCCGTTCAGCCTCTTCCGCTTTTCTCCTGGCCTCCGCCTCACGTTCCAGCCGTGCCACCTCTTCAGCGATAAGTCTCTCAATCTGGGCATTTAACTGGTCAGCCCGTTGCTGTTTTTCCCGAAGTGTCCTCTGCAATTCCCGCTCCTGTCCCTTGACAGTCGCCATCTCCGACTGACGTGTTTTCTCTTCTCCCTGTAACCGTTTCTGTTCCTCCTGTAACGAGGCCAATGCTTTTTCTCTATCAGCCTTGGCTTTAGCCAGTAATTCCTGTTTTTCCTTTATTTCAGCATGCTGCTTCTTTATTTCTTCAGCCTGTATTTTCTGCCATTTGGAATATTCACGCAAATATTGCATTCTCCGTAACGATTCCCCTACCGATTTACCTGATAAGATAAAAAGCAGTTTATTCTGGCTGAACTTATGGTTCAGCATCCCTTTCATCGCATCGGCGTAATATTCCTGCTTCTTTTTCAGCTCTTTATTTAGTCGGGATATCTCACTTTCGAGACGCACCTCCTCCTTCCGCAACGCTTCTATCTCCCGGCTCTGTACATCTATCAATTTTTTACGGGCCGATATCTGGTTGTTGATAAGGTTAATCCTGTCTAAGATTGTTGTAGTCTGCTTTTTAACATCAAGATAAAGTTTATTCGTACTTCTTATCTCTTCCATCAATGCCTGCTGTTGCCGCTGCAAATTCTCGATCTGCTGTGTTTGAGACAACAGAAGGAGAGCGACGGCGTGGAAAAGTAAAAAGAATACAAATTTCTTCATACGATTAATCGTTTAAACTAAAAGTGAAAAACTAAAAATGAAAAGTCGACTATTTAAGATATTCGGGATTTCAAATCATCCATTTAATTTTTCACTATTCACTTTTCACTATTCACTTTTTATCACTTCTTCGGAGAGAGAACTTTCAGTACCTCATCGATAGACGTTTTCGTATAGTTCGACGGTACATTCAGTTCCAACTCTAACGGGGTATCGGTAACTACATCGGAAAAGATCAACTCCGCATTGGTTTTCCGTGATGCAGAAGAGAGCGTGATATTCATCTTATGTGGAAATGGCACATTGTTTAACATCATAAAATTATGATATTCCCACTGCATGTAATGTTTTTTCTCCGACTGCATCAGATGGGCAAAGGTGATCCGGTCATCTCCATTGACAGTAAACGAATAGTCGATACCGGAATTACCATCTTGGGCAGTAATATGATAATTCTGGTCGGAGGCACGATTATAACTGAAAAGAGTGTAATCATCCGCATCAACCTTCTCTTTTCCGGATACAAAAAGCGCGTTGGTAAACAACGACTGCATCGTATAATAGTCGAATCCAACAGGATAGAGTTCCTTTAACGTGGAGAACGATTCCAACACATACCGTTTATTCATCCTGTCGAGTAAAAACAACGTATCCGGGTTAATGTAGATCCGGAACATCTCCACACCGAAAAGCGGCTGTATAGAGATCTGAAGGGCTTCGTCCTTCACAATCCGCAGATTGGCCCTGGAGCTATATGATTTTGTACCGGAGGTCATTCCCATATTGAGCCTGGCTAAAAGAGTACGATAAGGAAATTCACTCGCTATAATATCACTGAAAAGTTCATGGTGAGCTTTGCTTACCACGGGAGAAGTAGAATAAACTATCCTCTGTTTCGGTTTACATGCGGTGAATGCCACAGCAGATAATAAACAAATGACTAAAATTTGTCGATAACGAGAAATATCCATAATTACAATTCGCCGGTTTTTATTTTTTTATCCAATTCAGGGGAATCTCCCCCTAACTCTTTGGCTTTTTTCCATTGTTCCAATGCTTTCTCTTTCTCTCCGGTCTGGAACAGCACGTCTCCGTAATGCTCCACTACCTCTGCCGAAAGATCATCCTCTTTACTGTTCTCAATAGCCCGTTCTATATAGATCTTAGCCAATGTATAAGAGCCTTGTTCATACAGCACCCACCCATATGTATCGAGATAAGTAGGATTCGTCGGCTCCGCCTTCACTGTGATACCACTCATTTGTTCTGCTTTATCGAGATCTTTCTTCTCCAATGACAGATAATAGCTGTAATTGTTTAAAACAGGCAGACTCTGCGGATTCAACTGCAATGCCTTTTCATAACTTTCGAAAGCCTTTTCTTTGTTACCGAGGAAATAATTCAGATCGCCAATCTGTCCATGAAAATCGGACTCCACAATTGGGTTTCGCATAGTGGCATTGGCCAATCCATCCTCGAAAACTTTCAATGCTTCCTGATGATTATCCTGTTGATAGTGAACTGCACCTAAATAGAAATAGAACTGGGCTTCCTGAGGCAGATGTTTCAATGCTTCAGTGGTCACCTCTTTTATTTTTTCCAGATCCTGGTCGGACAAAGCAATACGAAGTAATTGTTCATATCCCGCAGGATCCTCCGGACTGGCTTCGATGTATTTCTCGAACTGCTTTGAAGCTCCCTCTTTGTCTTCTTGCAATAAAAGTACATTCCCATAGATCATATTTAATTGGGAATTATTGGGATGCTGCTCAAAAAGGGTTTCAAAAAGAGAGTTCACCTGCTTCATATCCTGTTGGCTCTGTTGCAGAATACCAAGGTAGCGGGTAAGCAATTGTAATTTCACCTCCACATCCATCGACGAGTTTGCAACAGCCTTTTGTAACTCTGCCTGTGCCGCCTGCTTATCGTTGGTTCTCTCATAATAATTTACCATGGAAAGGATAAGCGCAGGATAATCGGGATCAATCGCTTTGGCTCTCTCGTAATACTTCAATGCCTCTTCATCTCGATTATCTTCAAGATACAGATCTCCCATCAAAATAAGGTATCTCGGTTCAGAGGGATTTTTTTCAATGATCTGCTTGATCTCGTCGAAAGCTTGTTCTTTCTCATCCATCATTGAATAGAGACGGAACTTATTCAGGGCGATCATCTCGTTGATACCGGTATTCTTTTCCAATTCGACGAGCGTATCGATTGCTTCCTGGAATTCCCCGGCTTCAGCAAAAGCATTGGCCAACTCAAACCGGACATCGAGTTTTTCCGGATACAATTGTGACAAATGGCTATAGATATCGATTACTTCCTGCTTCAGGCCAAGTTCCTTGCTTAAACCGGCCAGCATCATATTATAATAATAATTATCGGGATCATAGGCAACCGACCGCCGAAAAAAATCAAGGGCTTTATTTTTCTCCTGCAACACGTTATAAAATGTTCCCAGTTCTACCAATACATTGGCATTGGTAGAATCAAGTGCATAGCAATGTTGAAACAAATCGATCGCCTGATCGTAATTCCCCAAGGCTTTTGCATTCAATGCCCCGTAAAAGTAATAGTCGAATTTGCGTCTTGTCTCCTCGTCGAGTTGGATTCCCTGTCCCTTTTTCTCCCGCTGCGCCACTATCTCTAGCGGCCATATTAAAGATATAGACAACAACAGAAGGAATGCGAGAAGTATTTTTTTTATAACAGTTATCCGATATAACATTCTTGTTCTTATAAAGTTACATTATAGCAAGTGAGTAAAGTGCACGCTCCTTTCTAAGGTGACATTGAAATAGCTACTGCCTGCCGGTATGGCCGAATCCTCCGGCACCACGCTCCGTTTCGTCGAGTGAATCCACAGGCTTCCACTCCACACGGGCATGTTGTGCTATCACCATCTGGCAGATGCGCTCTCCGTCTTGTATGGTGAAGTCCTCGTTCGAAAGATTCACCAGGATCACTCTTATTTCACCACGATAATCGGCGTCTATAGTCCCGGGAGCATTCACAATTCCAATACCATGCTTGATGGCTAATCCGCTACGGGGACGGATCTGGGCTTCGTAACCTTCCGGGAGTTGAATATAAATACCGGTGGGCACTAATGTCCGTTCAAGCGGTTTCAATACTATAGATTCCTCTAAATTTGCACGCAAATCCATACCTGCAGCAAATGCCGTAGCATATTCGGGTAAGGAATGCCGTGACTTATTGACTATTTTAATTTCCATCAGAAACGTCTATTCTGTTTAATCATGCGAATTTATACAATTCCGAGGAATTAGGAGCCTATTTGATGAAATTTAATGAAATAAATATAGTTCTGCTCTCACTTAACGAAAAAGTTCACTGAAGTTAGACTTTTTCATCGTTCGGCAAAACAAATATATTTGTTCTGCTCTCACTTAACGAAAAAGTTTTATCTTTGTAATATGAGTGATCACAATGATCTTTTGGCAAAATTGCGCCAGACACTAAATGAACAAGGTATAGACTCATTCCATATTCTCGAAGACCTGGTACCGATTGAGGAGCAAATGGAATTTTTCAGGTACTTCGACCGCTTACGGAGGGAGAACAGCCTTTTTGTGCGCGATGATGAGGTGAGCATATTATTTTCCCCCGATGAGCCTATCGAGCGAAAGAAGAGAAGTTTGACCTTGTTGGCATCTATCCCCGACGTAGGTGCTTACCGTTCCATTGAGACCTATCACAGCAGCCCACTGGAACCGGAACTACTGCACTGGTCGTCCATGGCATTGGTGAGCAGTCGCATCGTATTAAGTTCTGACCTTTCCGGACACCAACAGGTCTATATCTCCTCCGGGTTGGGCGGACAGGACAAGAAACTGCGTTTCTTTGCACTTTTCACAACCAATGACAGGCAACACTTTACCGATTTGCAGAAAGAGATGGTTGAGCGTGAGTTTACCTTTCAACTGCAAAAAGCAGATGTCGTGATTGAAAAATTTGAGATCAGGGAAAATTACTTTACCATTCTGATGCTCTTCCCATTCAGCAAGGATGTAAAATCGAGTCTCAATGACGCTATCACCGAATGTAACCAATACGGTAATTTTCTCGATACCAAATTCCTTTTCACCAATGTAAAAGTGCTGAGCGAAAAAGAGATTGAAAATATACTGGAGAAAAAATAAGCTCCTGTAATTGCGCTGATATCAGATATGACGATACAACCGGCCTGTAGAAAACAGTTTTACACGGCAATTTTCACCGTGGTATTCATCACTTTTGCCGTGTCGCCAGCCGCACAGGAGATTCCCTTTATCCCTCCCGTCTACAACTACACAACTGACCTTTACAACGCTGGTAACCAAAACTGGGCCATTGCCCAGGGGAGCAATGGGGTGATTTATTTCGGTAATGATAACGGAATGCTCAGTTATGACGGCGTCAACTGGAACTTACATAACCTGCCTAATAACCTCTCCGTTAAATCTATCTATATCGACTCCCACAACAGTAACGAACGTATCTACGTAGGCTCTTTCGAGGAGTTCGGTTATTTCGAGTCCAATGAAACCAATCAACTTATCTATCACTCGCTCAGGCATAATGTGGAGGATCATCAGTTCCATAATGATGAGATATGGGGCATCTACCCGTTTAACGGAAAACTCTATTTTCAGTCATTTTCGACAATTTTCATCTACGACGGGAAGGAAGTAAGGAGTCGAAAACCTTATCCCGCAGTCTTATACTTTTTCCCGGCAGGAGAAAAGATGTTCGCACAATTGATCGGCAACGGTTTCTGCCTCTTCGACGGTGAGCATTTTCATCCGGTATTTACACGTGAGCAGTGGAATAACGATAATGTAATAGCCCTGCTCCCCTATGAGGAGGATTGGCTGTTGGTCACTTCCAAAAACGGATTATACCGGTTTTCCGAAGAAGAATATACATTAACGCCATGGAATATTTCCGCCTGGAGTGAACTGCAACAAAGTACAATTAACCGTGCTATCGCCTCGGGCGATTCATACATCTTCGGAACAATCAACAGCGGCATTTTCGCGATCGGTAAAGATGGGGAGAAAATATGGCACATTGACCGGAGCAACGGGCTCAACAACAATACGGTACTGGCATTGTCCAGAGACCGTGACCACACAGTCTGGGCCGCCCTCGACAACGGCATCTCCAACATCAGGACACATTCCCCTTTATCTTTTTTTGAACCGGCAGATAGCCAGATCGGGCCGGTAGAAGATATACTGTTTCACGACAACCGCCTCTACCTGGCTACCAACCAGGGGATTTACAGTTTTTCCGACACCGACGGGAACCTCTTCCGTATTCCCGGATTCGATATTCAGTCGTGGTTCATCAAAAGTTTCGACAATCAGGTCTTCGTGGGGCATAATCTGGGCACTTCACTCCTGCAGGATTTCCATGAGATACCTGTTCAGGGAGCCCGCACAGGAGGTATGGATATGAAACAGGCGACGATCAACGGCAGGGATATTCTGCTGGAATCCTCCTATACTTCCCTATTTGTCTATATACAGGACTCTTCGGGCAACTGGACTTTCAGTCACGCCGTGGAAGGCTTTTCGGACCTGATCAAAAACCTTGAAATAGATCACGCTGGCAATATCTGGGCAGGACATATGTACAAAGGCGTATACCGCTTAAAACTGGATAGCGATCTTCGGAAGGTGATTGAGATAGAGAATTATTTGTCGTTCGACAGTACGCAGGTCTCTACCTACCGGCCTATCAAGGTCATGAAACTGAGAGGGAGGATTGTTTTTGCCGACGGTGACCGTTTCTTCACTTATGATGATATCGGGCATAAGATCATTCCTTTCGATCTGTTGAACAATGACCTGCCCGGCTTTGCCGATACCCACCGTATCGTTCCCGTGAACGACAACCTCTTTTGGTTCATTCGTCATAAAGAGTATGTTCTGGTGGAATATAATGAAAACAAATATGTCATCAAAGACCGTATACCATACAGTATCCTGAATAACCCGCCCAATGTAGGAAGAGCGAATCTTCTGGTAACCGGTGACAATAGTTCCTACTTCTGTATGAACGGGGGAATAGGGAAATATTCGTTCTCTGATGGACAACCGGAAGTAAAGACAGACCTGCAGATCGCATCTATAACCTTTCACAACCGGAACAACGATCAGATATTCTATCTCGATCCCACCAAAAAGGGGATCATCGCTTACCAGAATAACAATATTACATTCCAGTTCCTGTACCCCGAATTCTCTAAAAAGATATTCCAGATAGAAAGTTATTTGCAGGGATACGATAGCCGTTGGGTAAATACTGACGGAAGCAGATCTGCCTATTACCATAACCTTCCTGCGGGTGACTACACCCTCTACGCGCATATAAAGGACAGTTCGGGAAAAGTATTGTCTACCGCAAGCTACTCATTCCGTATAAAAAACCCATGGTACAAAACCTGGTGGGCATATCTGGTATATTCCCTCATTATCGGGTCCCTGGCAGGATTTCTGATAAAAAAACATATACAGAGAATTGTCCGTAAAAAACACAAACTTTTCGAAGAACAGGAGAACAGGCGCATAGCCCAGATAGAACGGCAGGAAAAAGAGATCACTACATTACAGAACGAAAAACTGGAAGCAGAACTCACCTATAAAGGAAAAGAGCTGGCCAGTGCCGCCATGATGCTGATCAATCACTCCGAATTTTTAAAAAATTTGCGGGAAAGTATCCAATCACTCATTCTTGCGGGAAAAATCAATCGCACCGAGGGCAACGAACTACTCACCATGATCGGGAAAAACCTCCCGGAAGAGGATGAATGGAATCTCTTTCAAAGCAATTTTGACCTGATCCATGAGAATTTCTTCCGGAAACTCAAAGAACGGTATCCATCACTCACACCCACCGACCTGAAGTTATGCTCATTGCTCAGATTGAACTATTCATCGAAGGAGGTCGCCGAAATGTTGAATATTTCTATCCGCGGCGTAGAAGCCGCCCGATACCGTTTACGCAAGAAACTGAACCTTTCGGAAACCGATAATCTAGTCGATTTTATGATCAAGTTCCAATAATCTAATAAGGTACTACAGAACCTGTATCTCCTCATTTTTCAATCATCTAATTAAGAGAGTATTAATATTCACAGAAGTAGTAAAAAAGTACCCTCTAAAAATATGTTATACAACATAACGTATTTTTGACGGGGTTTTTTATTTCTTATACACCATGCACAACCTTATTTTTGCCTGGGAAATAATATATCAATTTTACGCTAAATGTAAGAAAAGACAAGTTCTATTGTCATCTATGAGAATGAAAAAACAATTGAATTTTAATGAACAAATTAAAAAAGGATCCATGAAATTAAAAATCGTAACAGTAATTAGTTTTCTCTTCTGTTCTATTCTTTTATCTGCCCAGCAGATAACCGTTTCAGGAACAGTGACCGAGGGATCCACTGGTGATCCGGCCATAGGAGTCTCCGTGTTAGTAAAAGGCACTACCAACGGTACCGTAACAGATATCGATGGAAATTATTCCCTGTCTAACGTATCGAGTGATGCCATTCTGGTTTTTAGTTACATAGGGATGTTAACCCAGGAAGAGCCGGTGAATGGTCGGTCCACTATTAATGTAACGCTGCAGGAAGATGTGCAGGCATTGGAAGAGGTGGTAGTGATCGGATATGGTACAAGTAGGGTAAAAGACCTTACTTCGGCAATTACCACCATCAGACCCGATGAAATCATGAAAACACCTGCGAGCCAGCCAATGTCGGCATTACAGGGCAAAGTGCCCGGACTACAGATTGTCAGCAGCGGGAGTCCGGGCACTTCCCCGACTGTCCGTGTCCGGGGTATCGGCTCTTACCCGGGAAGAGACAATGAGGCGCCTCTGTATGTGGTGGATGGAGTATTTTATAATGATATAGGGTTTTTAAACTCTGCGGATATAGCTTCCGTATCTATTCTGAAAGATGCTTCGGCTGCCGCGATTTATGGTGTGCGTGCGGCGAATGGGGTGATCTTGATTGAAACGAAATCAGGACAATTTGACAAAAAGCCTGAAATAACATTTGATGGCTATTATGGTGTACAAGTCGCCCAGAATGTGCTAAAAATGTCGAATGCCGAACAATTCGTGACCATGGCAATGGAATCAGGGTCATCTACTGATATCAGTAACATCGACAGGGCCATGCAACGTTACGGGCGAAGCCGTATCAACCCCAATATACCGGATGTAAATACCGACTGGTACAAGGAGATTTTACGGACAGCTCCCATACAAAATTATAATTTCGATGTATCCGGGGGAGGGTCAAATGTATCCTATTCAGTAGGTGCGAACTATTTTGCACAACAGGGAATCCTGGATATGAAGAACGAATATGAAAGGTATAATTTTCGCTCAAAACTTGATTTCAAAGCAACCGATTGGTTAAAACTTGGTAATAATTTTATCTGGAGCCAGTCAACACAATATCCGGAGGAAGTGGGAGCCTGGAACCTGGCCTATTTTGCCGTACCAATCCTACCTGTGTATGACGAATTGAATACGCAGGCAACCCCCATTAATTTTGCCAATGCCCAGGACATGGGATACAGAGGGGGACAAAACCCTTTCCCGACAATGCAATTCAGCAACAAAAGAAATCAGGGAAAGAGATTACTGGCAAACTTTTATGCAGAAGCGACACTGGTTCCTGATAAGTTGATTTTCAAAACCACTTATAACCAGGCATACCATAACCTGAAAGAACGTCACGTACTTCTTCCCTATTTTATCGGTAATAATTTTCAGAGGCCAAATGCCGAATTGATAAAAAGGCAAAAAATCTATTCAGACGTAACCTGGGACAATTTATTGACCTATACCGACAATTTCGGCAAACACAACCTTAGTGTCATGGGAGGAACATCATTTCGTGACGAATCTTATGAGTTGCTTGAAGCCAAAGGGTTGAATTTTCCCATAGGACAGGAACAATCATGGTATATCGATCAGGCTGAAACAATACCGGTTGACGGGGTAATCAACGACGGGCTGCGCCAATACGGTATGTCTTATTTCGGCCGCCTGTCTTATAATTATGCCAACAAATATTTGTTCTACGCCACAATGCGTGCGGACGGAAGCTCCAAATACCAGGAAAAATGGGGATATTTCCCTACAGTCGGTATTGGATGGGTCCTTACCGAAGAAGATTTTTTAAGCAACAACGATCTCATCAATTTTTTGAAATTACGTGCAAGTTGGGGACAATTGGGTAACGATAAAATTCAGGCAAGCGATGGGGCATTTACAACGGACGTCATTACTACAGCATTGGGCGATGTACTTTATTCAGGGACAACAGTAGGCGGCGTTTATTCATCTCTTCGTTGGGAGCTTACAGAGGAGTCGAATTTCGGAGTAACAGCCAATTTCTTCAACAACAGGTTGTCACTTGATGCCGACTACTATATTCGTGATACGAAAGAAGCCGCGATCAACGTAAAAATCCCGGCAGTAGGCGGAGAAGTGCTCAGAAACGTAGGTGTGATCCGGAATTCCGGCTTCGAAGTGGCCCTTGACTGGAGCGACCAGATCGCGGGTGATTTCCGGTACAATATAGGAGCAAATATATCCACATTAAAGAATGAGGTACGCGATCTCTACGGTCAACCCTATATAGACGGAGGATCAGCCGAATTCCGGCAACGTTCTATAATAGGACAACCTCTCCTGGCATTCTATGGATATGAAGTAGTAGGGGTCTATCAGAATCAAGCGGAAATAGAGGCAGATCCTGTTGCCCAAGCGAACGGACTGGTACCGGGCGACCTTAAATTCAGGGATACTAACGGTGATGGTGATGTCAATGACGACGACCGTGTAGTACTCGGCTCTTATTTCCCCAACTTCATGTACGGGGCAAATATCGGCTTGGGATACAAGAATTTCGATTTTTCCCTCAGCCTGATGGGACAAAGCGGTAATAAGATCCTTAATCGCAAGAGGGGTGAATTTATCTGGACAAATGATACCAATATCGATGCTGATCTGGCCGAGAATCGCTGGCACGGCGAAGGGACTTCCAACAGCTATCCTTCTTCAGCCGGATTAAGGAAAGGATGGAACCAAAAAATGAGTACTTTCTTTGTGGAGGACGGATCATTTTTCCGCATACAGAATATTCAATTGGGATATAATATCCAGAATCAGCAATGGTTTGGTTACCAGATGCCTTTCATGAGACTTTATCTCACTGCCGACCGGCCGCTGACGCTGTTCAAGTATAACGGATTCAATCCGGAAGTACCCAACGGGATAGATACACAAACCTATCCTATTCCAGCCACATATACTGTGGGTTTAACAATAAAATTTTAACTATCTAATTCAAAATTAATATGCAACAGATAAAAAAATATATAGCCGTTCCTTTCATTCTGCTCATGCTGCTTTTTACCGCCTGCCATGACCTGCTGGATGAACCGGCCGAAAACAGGACGTTTACAGGGGAGACCGATTATACCCAATCGGAAAATATGATCCTCCCATTGATAGGAGCTTATGCAAAATTTTATGATATTGGTTGGGAAACCTATCCGCTTATCTCTGTCCGTGGAGATGATGTGAATGCCGGAGGATTAGGTGACCAGCAGGATTTTATGGAAACCGATCATTTTCGCTATAACAAAGATTATTGGATGTACAACTCTCTCTGGGAAGGTTTTTATTCCAGGGTATTCACCCATTATTCGGCAATAGATCAAATAGAGCTTTATAGAGAAAATGGGGGCAGCAATAGTCTGGCCGACCAATATATTGCTGAGATCAAAACTATGCGGGCCTTCCTGCTGTTCCAGCTATCCCGTGTCTGGGGTGATATTTTCATTCCGACGAGTTATGATCCCACCCAATTACTTGAAGCGGAGCTTTCTACCAAAGAGCAGGTGATGCAGTTTATCTCCGATGAGATGACGGAAGCTATCAATGCATTGCCCGATATACATCCCAGCGAACGGACGGATATTCCCGGAGGAGTGACCAGATATGCCGCGCTTGCAGTAAAAGCCTTAGCCAATCTTGAATTAAAGAATTATCAGGCTGTCGCGGACGCGACCTCACAAATTATCCAGTCAGGCAGGTTCACACTGGATCCGGACTTTTACGAACTGTTCAAAACAAAGGGAAAATTAAACCGGGAGAACATTCTGGAATTTCAGTATTCCGATTTCGGACAAGGTTCCGGAGACAGGAAAAGCTATTTATGGGCATTTTTCGGTCCTCAAAACTGGACACCTAGTGTTACGGGCATTGGCGGCGGATGGGGATTTTTTGAACCCAGCCTGAAATATATCAAGTTTATGCTTGACAGGGGTGAGACGACACGCCTTGAAACCAGCGTGCTCTTTACCAACAGAGGAATCCAGGAAATCAGGAAAGATCCTGCATACGCTACCCTGCCCGGTTGGATTTCCAACACTACCCGGTCAGGCGATGTGATCAACGATTTTGCCCGTGCCCTGTTTTCCAGTGGGAAACATTATCTGCCAAGCGACCAGATCATTCCCGGGCGAACCGAGTATAGTTCCAGTAAGAATATGCAGCTTATCCGCTATTCCGAAATATTGCTGATGCATGCCGAAGCATTAACCAGCGGGGCATCCTCAACTGCAATGACAGCCGATCAGGCTGTAAACCTGGTACGGAACAGGGCCGGCTTGGGCAATCTGTCGGGAGTAACACACCAGCAGGTGATAGATGAAAAGTTTGCCGAACTGGCTATGGAATGGGGTACCCGTTATTATGACATGTTGCGGTTGGAAAGATATAATGAATTAAGTTATGATGGAAGGACTTTCACTCCGAATCTCGCATTTCTGCCTTATCCGCAGAATCAGGTAGACCAACTTCCGGCCCTGAGAGGAGAATAAATAAACATCTAATCTAACAAAAAATGAAGACATTCAAATATTTATTATTCAGCATGATGGCCATCTTTGTCATGGCTTGTGAAAGCGGTATTGATCCTATCACGCCGGTTGATCCGGGGCCGGATGAAACGGCGCCGGTGATTCAGGTACAATATCCCTTAGAAGGCACATTAATCAGAGTAAGGGAAGATGTAACATCGATCAACATTCGGGCTGATGTGACAGACGACATTGAACTCGCATCAGTAACCATAAGTCTTGATGGGACAGATATTATGACTTTTTCGGATTTCAAAGATTACCGTCATTCGATCATCTCACACAACCATGCTACACTTACTAATGGTGAGCATACACTCAGTGTAACTGCAAAAGATTTATCTGGAAAGTCCACTACACAGTCAGTAAACTTTGAAAAAGTTCCTCCATATGTGCCTGAATTTGATGGTGAAATATTCTATTTGCCATTTGATGGCGATTATCTGGACCTTGTCAGCATAAATGATGCGACAAAAGTAGGCAACCCCTCTTTTGCGGATGGAAAAATCCAAAAAGCATACCTAGGAGCTGCAGACGCCTACCTTACTTTCCCTACAAAAGATGAAAGCAAAGGTCTTGATCTTTTAGGTACGGAGTTCAGTGCAGCCTTCTGGTATAAATTAAACTCCTCTCCCGACCGGGCCGGGATATTAGTTATCGGTCCTGAAGACACCGCAAACCCTACTGCAATGAATAATCGAAATCACGGATTTAGATTTTTCAGAGAGGGAAGTTCTACTAAACAAACCTTTAAACTGAATGCAGGTAATGGGACATCTGATGTTTGGTTCGACGGAGGAGATAATGCAAGTCTAGCAAACACCGGAGAATGGGTACATATCGCTTTTACCATATCCAATTCGAAATGTGCGGTGTATTTTAACGGGGAAGTCGTGAAAGAAGACCCTTTTACAGGGATAAGCTGGAGTGGATGTGATATTTTATCTATCGGATCAGGAGCTCCCAGATTTACTGGTTGGAGTCACTTCTCAGACCGGAGTCTGATCGATGAGTTGCGTTTGTTCAATAAAGCATTGACACAGGCAGAAATTAAAACGATTATCGCAAATTAAGAATCAGCTTCTGCTTTTGAGCTGTTTGGTTTAATTTTTGGTCAAAACAAAAGAAAAGCCCTACACACAAAGTTGGGTAGGGCTTTTTTACCGCTTACCGATGATAAGATTAATTACATATTCAATTCTGTTCTTTTTTATCATTGCCTGTGACAAAGAGGCAGAGACTCCGGGAGGTTCCGACCAGAACGACGTTCCGTTGACATACCGTTCGGTTGTGATAGACGGGATCTCAGACGGGCTCAGGTATGAAAACGTCGGAAGGAATCCGGAGATCCTGGTCTCATTCAGTACCGCGATCGATCAATCATCGGCCTCACAGGCAATCAGTCTGGCAGATAAGGATATGAACAAGGTCACCGTAGGGATTTCCTTCATGAATGGCGATAGCGCCATTGTGATAAGGCCATCCTCCCCTCTCGGATGGTTATCAAAATATACATTGACCGTATCGACAAATCTGAAAAGTAAGCGAAAAGCATCCCTTATCGCGCCGGTCTCCGTAAACATGGTTACGGCACTGGATTCTACTGATAAATTCCCTGTTATCCCCGATGAAGGGTTGCTGACACTGGTTCAAAAACAAACATTCAGGTATTTCTGGGATTTCGGGCATCCCGTAAGCGGGATGGCTCGTGAGCGAAGTTCATCGGGAGATATTGTCACCACAGGCGGTACCGGATTTGGGATTATGGCAATGATCGTGGCCGTTGAACGACAATTCATAGACCGGGGGGCAGCAGTGACCCGCCTGTTGAAGATCGCCCGCTTTTTGAAAAATAATGCCACCCCGTACCATGGAGCTTTCGCCCATTGGATCAATGGCAGTACCGGCCAGACACAGCCTTTTAGTGAAAAAGATAACGGTGCGGACCTTGTAGAGACTTCTTTTTTATTCCAGGGACTATTGACAGCAAGGCAATATTTCACAGGTGAGAATCCGGAAGAAAAAGAATTGAGGGAATTGATCACTGAATTATGGGAAGCGGTCGACTGGTCGTGGTTCCGACGTAATAATGAAGAGGTGCTTTACTGGCACTGGAGTCCCGATTACGGCTGGGAGATGAACCATAGGATCAGAGGTTGGAATGAATGTCTGATCACTTATGTACTGGCAGCGTCATCCCCTACCTTCCCGATCAGTAAAACCGTTTATGACAATGGTTGGGCGGATAATGGCAATATGAGGAACAATGGAACATATTACGATTTCCAACTACCCTTAGGCCCTTCTTACGGAGGTCCCCTCTTTTTCGCCCATTACTCATTTCTCGGCTTAAATCCGAAGAACTTGCAGGATCAATATGCCGATTACTGGCAACAGAATGTAAATCACGCTAGGATCAATCATGCATATTGCAGTAGAAATCCGTCCAATCATCTGGGATATAGCGGGATATGTTGGGGATTGACCGCCAGCGACGGAAATAACGGATACAACGCGCACTCTCCTACCAACGACAAAGGCGTGATAACGCCAACGGCCGCTTTGTCTTCAATGCCTTATACACCTGAGGAATCCATGGCGGCGCTTCATTTCTTCTATTATAAATTAGGAGATAAATTATGGAAACAATACGGATTCATAGACGCATTTAATCTGACGGAGAAATGGTATGCAAGTGATTTCCTGGCAATCGACCAGGGGCCTATCATCGTCATGATCGAAAATTACAGGACCGGACTGATTTGGGATCTTTTTATGGATATTCCTGAAATACAGGCAGGACTAACGAAACTCGGATTTACTTATTGAAGCAAGGATGGTTATGCAAAAATTTCTTTTTTTATTCTTTGCCCTGACATTCATGTTACGGGTTGATATGTATGGACAATCATTCTCATCCGGCAATGAGACGGCATCGAAATATTTGTATGATTACCTGTTTTTCGACAATAGTCCGATGGATGGTTCCTACTATTACACAAAAACCGGTTACACCGATCCCTCATGGATAAAAAATATACACAACCGGTTGCCGGTCTCCGATATATCTTTCAGTCCCGGTAATTCATTGGAGTTGACATACACATCTTCCATGGAAGGGGAATGGTATTGTGAAGTGCAATATCAACGCGTGAGAGGAATCGACTTCTTTCGTACGCCCGATGTACTGTCGCTTCAACTTCTCATGGGAGAAGATTTTGAGATCAATGCACTGCCTAAGATCGCGATCAGGTATAAAGACAGTACCTATACCAAACAGTTAAGAGTGGCAGACTATATACCCGGAAAAAACAGAGGGACATGGCACAATGTACGAATTCCCCTGATTGATTTCGAAATAAATGAAATAAACGACACGAACATAAATGTTTTAGCGGCCGTAGCGTTTTATCCCGGATCGAAAGACGGAAAGCAATATACGCTTTATCTCGACGATATTGAACTATTGCCCGCATCTTTACCGGAAACCGATTCTTTATCCACCCCTGCGTTGAAAGAGGTCGAAGCATATGAGAGACATATCGATGTGGTTTGGGAACCACAGGCAAAAGGAGAAATAAAATATTACCGCATCTATCGTTCCAATGACGGGATATCTTATGATCCGATAGGTATCAGCCGTCCCTGGTTAAACCGTTACACCGATTATGTAGGTGAAACGGAATATAAGGCATGGTACAAAGTAACAGCCGTAGACTATGCATTAAAAGAATCCCCCGAATCGGGAGCAATAGCGGCGACCACTTACCCAATGACTGACGAGCAACTGTTGGATATGGTGCAGGAGGCCCATTTCCGCTATTATTGGGAAGGTGCGGAGCCAAACAGTGGACTTGCCCGTGAAAATATTCCCGGCAGAAGAGATATGATTGCCACCGGAGCGTCAGGATTTGGGATCATGGCGATTATCGCGGCCACGGAAAGGGGATTCATAACAAGGGAAGAAGCGGTTGAAAGATTTACGACCATCACCTCGTTCCTATCGGGGGCTGATAAATTCCATGGCGCTGTTTCGCATTTTATAGACGGTACCACAGGCAAGACCATTCCTTTCTTCGGTCAGAGAGACAATGGCGGTGATTTAGTGGAAACATCGTTCCTCGCGCAGGGGTTGTTGGCGGCACATCAATATTTTAACCGGGATACTGACGAAGAAAAACAGATCCGGGAAAGAATAGATGCCTTCTGGAAAGGAATCGAATGGGACTGGTATAAGCGTTATCCCGAAAGCCCGTTCCTATACTGGCATTGGTCGCCCGATCAGGAGTGGGTGATCGACCACCGCCTGATCGGTTGGAACGAGACAATGATCACCTATTTACTGGCAATCATGTCTCCTTCGCATGCCATTGAACCTGAAATGTATTACAGCGGTTGGGCAAGTCTTTCCGATATAGCACAGGATTATAGAAAAAACTGGGGAAAAACTGATGACGGTTCTCATTATGCAAACGGAAAGACCTATTACGGATTAAAACTGGATATAGGTGTCTCCAACGGTGGTCCTCTGTTTTTTGTCCATTATTCTTATCTGGGATTAAATCCGCACAGTTTTACTGACAGATTTACGAACTATTTCCATAACAATCAAACCATTGCACAGATCAATTATCGCTATTGCATGGAAAATCCCGGAAATTATGTTGGTTATGGAGCCGATTGTTGGGGACTTACTGCCAGTGATTTCGCATGGGGTTATCAGGCACAGGAGCCCGTACCATTCAGGGATAACGGAACTATTGCCCCTACCGGCGCATTGGCTTCTTTTCCTTATACACCCCACGAATCGATGGCTGCCCTTAAGAATTACTACAGGAATTACGGATACTTCTTATGGGGAGAATACGGATTCAGAGATGCTTTCAACCTGTCCGAAAACTGGTGCTCATCCATTTTTATGGGGCTGAATCAGGCGCCCATCACCGTGATGATAGAAAATTACCGGAGTGGCCTGATATGGGAGCTGTTCATGAGCCATCCCGATGTCAAGAAGGGAATAGAAAAAATAAACAGTATCAGATAAATCGTATGAAAAAAATATTTTATTATATCTTATTGGGCGTAAGCACCTGCTCTCTGACTCTTTGTACCGGGAGCCAGAGTAAAAAAGTCGGGGATGGATCCCGTTTGACCGTAGATCGTGCAAAAGAGTTGTATTCGGAGATTTCTTTCACGTCGCAGTTAAACGAATTAAGTGATAAAGAAAAAGACGCCGGTTGGCAATTGCTCTTCGATGGAGTTACCGGTAACGGTTGGCATGGCTATAATCAGCAGGGTATTCCTGAATTCTGGAGTATTGAAGACGGAAGTCTGACCGTGAACAGTACAGGAATGGGAGAAGAGCAGGACATCATTACGGACAAAATATACAGGAATTTCGCATTTACCGTAGAATATAAGTTAAGTAAAGGCGCGAACAGCGGTATCATTTTCCAGCTAAAAGAAGACAGCAAGTATAAATATCCTTACGAAACAGGTCCGGAATTTCAATTGATAGACCACGACAACTGGCCTGACCCGTTGGAAGATTGGCAGATCCATGGTGCGAACTATGCCATGTATCCGCCGTTAGCCAAGCCTTATAATCCGTTCGGTGAATGGAACCGGCTTTTACTGGTTGTGGAAGGAAACGATGTAATACAGATGATAAACGGTGAATTGGTAGTAAGCTATACCAAATACTCGGATGAATGGAACGAATTGCGTAATAGTGGCAAATGGACCGATTTCCCCGATTGGGGAAAATTTGACGAAGGAAATATCTCATTGCAAAATCATGGAACTAAAGTCTGGTTCCGGAATATTAAAATTAAGGAGTTATAAATAATGGCTACCAGGAGAACCTTTATAAAAAATACACTTTTTACTGTAACCGGACTGACAATATTACCGTCTTACGTAGTAAGTGGTGTGAAACGTAGCGAAGTATTCAAGGCGCCCAGCGATAAATTGAATATTGCCGGCATTGGGATCGGTGGAAAAGGACATCCCAATCTCGTGGGAATGAACACCGAGAACATCATTGGTTTATGCGATGTAGACTGGAAATATGCAGACAATTGCTTTAAAGAATTTCCACAGGCAAAGCGTTACAAAGATTGGCGGCGCATGTTCGATGAAATAGGAAAAGATATTGACGGGATCATGATCTCCACTCCCGATCATACCCATGCGATCATAGCAGCTACGGCGCTCACGATGGACAAACATGTTTACTGCCAGAAACCCCTCACCCACTCCATCTATGAAAGCAGGCTCCTTACAAAATTGGCCGAAAAACACAAAGTAGCCACCCAAATGGGTAATCAGGGTAATTCAGGGGATGGTGTGAGACAGCTTTGTGAATGGATATGGAATGGCGAAATTGGTGAAGTAAAGGAAGTACATGCCTGGACAAACCGTCCGATCTGGCCACAGGGATTACAGCGCCCCACGGCAAAAATGAAAGTTCCGCCCACACTCGACTGGGATCTTTTCCTCGGCCCCGCACCCTTCCGTCCTTATCATGAAGTATATACGCCCTGGAACTGGCGGGGATGGTGGGATTTCGGAACCGGTGCTTTCGGGGATATGGCGTGCCATGTTTTAGATCCGGTATATCAGGCGTTGAAACTGAAATACCCACATAGTATTCAAGGCAGTTCATCTCCCATCAACACAGAATCCCCACCCCAATCGGAAAAAGTAGAGTTCCGTTTTCCTCAAAGGGACAATCTCCCCAAAGTGGCTATGCCTGAAGTGAGTGTGCACTGGTATGATGGCGGATTGATGCCCGACCGGCCCGATCAGCTCCCCGACGGCACCGACCTTATGCGCGATGGTCTTGGTGGGTGCCTGTTTGTGGGATCTAAAGATATACTCCTTTGTGATTGCGGAGGATTTAATCCGCGCCTGCTCTCCGGCCGGGAGCCAGATGTACCTCAATCGTTAAGACGGGTTCCCGGTGCAACCGGATATACAGATGGATACCACGAACAAGACTGGGTGAGGGCATGTAAAGAATCCCCCGAAAGCCGGGTGGAAACATCTGCCAATTTTTCCTATTCGGGGCCATTTAATGAAATGGTACTTCTTGGAGTGTTGGCTATCAGATTACAAAACTTAAAGAAAATATTACGATGGGACGGCGACAATATGAAGTTTACTAACATTTCGCCTTCCGAAGAATTAGTAATCATTTCCGAAAACTCATTCAAAGTGATAGAGGGTCATCCCCATTTCGATGAAAAAACAGAAAAATTCAATGCACTTGCGGCTGCAAATGAATATATAAAACATACTTACAGGGAAGGCTGGATATTACCCGCTATGCCCGGATAAAAAATTGATTTTACAGAAAATTGAGCAATTATGAACAATCGCAAATTCTTATCGATCACCGCACTGGTTATCGGCGGCATTTTTCTCATAGCGTGCAACAACAGCAGTAAAAGAGAGCCGGCCGCAACGGGAGAAGAGAGTTATCCCGTTGCCTTCACATCGGATGACGAGTTTCTCGATTTCATCCAAAAAACCCATCTCAATTATATGTGGGAAGGGGCGGAACCCATATCGGGGTTGGCTCCGGAACGCATACATATGGATGGTGTTTATCCCCAAAACGATGCGGACGTCATCACTACTGGAGGTAGCGGCTTCGGTATCGCCGGCCTGCTTGTCGGGATCGACCGGGGGTTTATCTCCCGTGAAGAAGGTGTTGAGCGGTTGCATAAGATAGCCGATTATTTAGCCGCAGCCGATCGCTTCCACGGTGTCTGGCCTCACTGGCTGCATGGCCCCACGGGAAAAGTAAAGGCGTTCGGGAAGAAAGATAACGGTGGCGATTTGGTAGAAAGCGCTTTTCTTATGCAAGGCTTGCTCTGCGTACGGGAATATTTTAAGGACGGAAACGAGAGCGAAAAACAACTGGCCGGAAAGATTAATACTCTCTGGCGGGAAATGGACTGGACGTGGTACCTGAACGGGCAGGATGTGCTCTTCTGGCACTGGAGCCCCGAATACGGCTGGGAGATGAACTTCCCCCTGGAAGGATACAACGAGTGCCTTATCACCTATATCCTGGCGGTCTCCTCGCCCACCCACCCTATCCCGGCATCGGCCTACCATAACGGATGGGCGCGCGGCGGGGACATCAAGAGCGATGCCGTGGCCTATGGCCATCCGCTAATATTAAAGCATAACGGAGCGGAAGAATATGGTGGTCCATTATTTTGGTCGCACTATTCCCATATTGGGCTTAGTCCGAAAGGATTGAAAGACCAATATGCCGATTACTGGCAACTTAATAGGAATCATGCGCTTATAAACTACGAATACTGCGTGGAGAACCCCAAAGGGTTTGAAGGATATGGCGATAATTGTTGGGGACTGACAGCCAGCTATTCAGTGAACGGATATTCGGCCCATATGCCGGTGAAGAATGACTTAGGCGTAATTACGCCTACTGCATCATTATCCAGCTTCCCTTACACGCCCGAACAATCGATGAAGGCATTGAAGCACTTCTATTTCGACCTGGGCGATAAGATATGGGGTAAATATGGTTTCTACGACGCGTTCAGCGTACAGGATGACTGGTATCCGCAACGATACCTGGCTATTGACCAACTCACTATTACGCCAATGATCGAAAACTACCGTACCGGGTTGCTCTGGAACCTGTTCATGGGGGCACCTGAGATCCAGGAAGGATTGAAGAAACTGGGATTCACGTATGAAAATTAAAAATTAAAAGTGAAAAACTAAAAATGAATTTTCTTAGGAACGAGGGCAGCAGCAAACTTGTTTGCATTATACCGAGAGACGACAGACAATCTACGGAGTGAAGATTCCAGATTCAATGATTCAAAATTTCAGAACCATAACAAATTGGCAATTAGTAATTTGTCATTGGTAATTTATAATGATAATCAATAGAAACAATGAAAAAATACATTATTTCAACAGTATACATACTAACGGTGGTCTTGCTTGCGGCTTGCGGATCACCTTCATCCGGCACTCCGGGAGGCGGCAAGTGGCAAAGCTTTAGTGGCGACAAGCGGATTGAGCAGCGGGTGGATTCAGTACTGAAACTGATGACACTCGAAGAGAAGATCGGTCAGATGACGCAGTTTTCCGCCAACTGGTCGATCACCGGCCCGGTGATGTCCGATGATTTCCAGCCCTATCTGGAAAAAGGACTGATAGGCAGTATCTTCAATGCGACCTCTGTAGAGGGGATCCGTCGGATGCAGCAAATTGCCGTGGAAGAAACCAGGCTGGGTATCCCGATCCTCTTCGGACAGGATGTGATCCACGGCTATAAAACTATCTTCCCTATTCCGCTGGCAGAAGCCTGCTCATGGGATCTGGAGATGATGCAACGGACAGCAGAGATTGCCGCTATTGAAGCGGCATCCGACGGGATCAACTGGACCTTCGCTCCTATGGTCGATATTGGCCGGGATGCCCGCTGGGGTCGGGTAATGGAAGGTGCCGGGGAAGATCCCTATTTGGGTAGCAAGGTGGCAGAAGCCAGGGTGCTCGGGTTCCAGGGAGGAAGAGACGTCAACTCCCTGCGTGAACTCACTACGCTCCTTGCCACTGGCAAACATCTGGCGGCTTATGGTGCCGCCGAGTCGGGCAGGGATTACAACACAGCAGAACTGTCGGAGCATACCCTCCGGAATGTATATCTGCCGCCCTACCGGGCAGCACACGAAGCAGGCGTGGGTACTTTCATGGCCTCTTTTAACGAGATCAACGGTGTACCGGCTACCGCAGACCGGTGGCTGATGACGGAGGTGCTGCGTAACGAATGGGGCTTCAAAGGGTTTGTGGTCAGCGATTACACCGGTGTGAACGAACTGGTACCCCACGGTGTGGCAAAAGATGAGAAGCATGCTGCAGAACTGGCGGTAAACGCAGGGATCGATATGGACATGACCGGTGCAACCTTTATTAAACACCTGACAGAGTCGGTTAAAGAAGGAAAAGTATCTGAAAAAAGTATCGACACCGCCGTACGCCGCATCCTCGAAATGAAATTCCTGTTGGGGCTCTTCGACGATCCCTATCGTTACCTCGACGAAGAGAGGGCAAAGCAAAACACGATGACACCCGAATTCATGGAGACGGCACGCAAAGCCGTGGCATCGTCGGTAGTGCTGCTGAAGAACGATAACCAAACCCTTCCCGTCACCAAAGAAAGCGGAAAAACAGTCGCCTTAATCGGACCGCTGATGAACGACTCCATCAACCTTAACGGCGAATGGGCCGGATTGGGTGACCGTAATAAAAGTGTACCTATCCTGAGAGGACTTACGGAAAAATATGAAGGTTCCACGGTAAGGCTTATCTATGTAGAAGGAAGTTCCATCACTGAAACCACATCCGCGAAGATAGCCGAAGCAGTAGCAGCCGCACGGCGTGCCGATATCGTGATCGCCGCGATGGGAGAAGATTTCAACTGGTCGGGTGAAGCAGCCGTAAGGACCGACATACGTCTGCCCGAACCGCAACGGGAACTGCTAAGGGCATTGAAAGAAACCGGTAAACCAGTGGTGCTGGTCACTCTGAGCGGACGCCCGCTCGATCTCTCATGGGAAGATGAAACAATGGACGCTATCCTGCAGGCCTGGTTCCCCGGTACACAGGGAGGGTACGGCATAGCCGACGTGATCGCGGGTGATTACAACCCGTCGGGACGATTAGTGATGTCATTCCCCCGGAACGTAGGCCAGATCCCTATTTATTACAACCAGAAGAATACCGGTCGGCCAGTGGATCTGAATAATGAGTCGGTAGACTACAAGTCAAACTACCTCGACACCTCCATCACGCCTCTTTATCCTTTTGGATACGGATTGAGCTATACTACGTTTGAGATCAGTAATGCACAGATCGATAAAAAGACACTGAAAACAGAAGACGACAAGATCACAGTGACAGCTAATGTAAGGAATGCAGGGGAAGTCGATGGTGAGATCGTGGTACAACTGTATACCCGCCAGCTTGTAGCCAGTGTAACCCGCCCGGTGAAAGAATTAAAAGGATTTCAAAAGGTCGCATTACAAGCAGGTAAGTCTAAACAGGTAACGTTCGAACTGGCTTCCGAGGATCTGGCTTTTTACGGTATCGATATGCAGAAAAAGACAGAGCCTGGCAATATGAAACTCTGGGTAGCACAACATGCTGCCGATAATTCCAACGAGATTGATTTCTGGATTAAATAAAAATGAATAAAATCATCACCATCGGGGCGTTTGCTTTATCGGCGTTACCGGCTATTGCCCAACAACCGGACAAACGCCCCAATATCATTTTTATCATGAGCGACGATCACGCCACACAGGCGATCAGCGCTTATGGGCATCCTGTCTCAAAACTGGCTCCTACACCAAACATCGACCGGATAGCCGACAACGGGGCGCAGTTCCTGAACAACTATTGCGCCAACTCCATCTCGGGACCGAGCCGGGCCAGTATCCTGACCGGCAAGCACAGTCATAAAAACGGCTTCCTGGCTAATTGGAATAAAGAATTCGACGGGACACAACAGACACTTCCAAAAATTCTTCAGGAGAACGGGTACCAAACCGCATTGATCGGTAAGTGGCACCTGATCTCTAAACCCACCGGTTTCGACCACTGGATGATACTGAAAGATCAGGGTGATTATAACAATCCTGATTTTATCACGGAGAATGATACGGTGCAGTACTTCGGTTATGTCACTGACCTGATCACCACCTTCACCAAGCAGTGGTTGCAGACAAGGGACGAGACGAAACCTTTCTTCCTGATGATGCAACACAAAGCCCCTCATCGCAACTGGGTTCCGGCGGAACGACACTATAACCTGTATGAAGAGACGGTATTCCCCGTGCCGGAGAACTATTTCGATGATTACCAAGGCAGGTATGCCGCAAAACATCAGGAGATGAATATCTACCGCGATATGTACGAAGGGCACGACCTGAAAATGGTGACAGGTATCGATAGTGACAGTCTGCTCTATGACCCATGGCCGCATGCTTTTATCGAAACCCTGACGCCGGACGAACGACAACGTTTCTTTGAAGCATACCGGGAACGGAACAACGACTTCTATACTACCCCGCGGAATGAAAAAGAGATCGCCGAATGGAAATACCAACGCTACATGCAGGATTACCTGGCTACCATCAGGGCAGTAGATGAAAGCGTGGGCCAGATCCTCGATTACCTCGAACAGACCGGGCTCGATGAGAATACCATTGTGATCTACACCACCGACCAGGGATTTTTCCTCGGGGAACATGGCTGGTTCGATAAACGTTTCATGTATGAAGAGTCTTTCCAGATGCCCCTCCTTATGCAGTACAAAGGGCATATAGCACCGGGCACGAAAGTCGACGGGTTTACGCAGAACATCGACTTTGCACCTACCTTCCTCGATTTTTGCGGGATTGAGGTACCGTCGGATATGCAGGGAAGATCATTCAAAGAGATGGCCGAAACGGGCAAGACGCCGGACGACTGGCGCCGGTCACTCTACTACCACTACTACGAATTTCCGGGGTTCCACAGCGTACGCGCCCATTATGGCGTGAAAACCGACCGGTATAAATTGATCCATTTTTATAAAGAGGATATATGGGAACTTTTCGATCTGGAGGCAGACCCCACGGAAATGCATAATATTTACGGGGCAAAAGGCACCGGAAAAATTACCGGTGAACTGAAACGCGAATTGCAACGCCTACAGGCCCTCTATGAAGTCCCGGAAGAGCGGTGATTGATGTGGTGATCCCGACAAGTCGGGACAGGTAGTGATGATGTGAATAATGAAGAAGTGAAGAAGTGAAGAAGTTGAGAAGTCCAAGAAGTTGAGAATCTTGAATTTCTATAATCTTTACTCTTTATTCTAACAGTCTTGGTTCTAACAGTCTTGGTTCTTGAATCTTGAATTTTAAATCTTGAATTTTAATTATGCCCAACAAAAATATCTTCCTCCCGGCCGCGATCATTGCGTGCATGATTTCTTTCAGCGCCATCGCGCAAAACGCGAAGACGCAGCGCACCTACTGTAACCCGGTGGATATCGACTATACCTATATGTCGCATTACCGGGCGGAAAGGGATGTCTCCTACCGTTCCGGCGCCGACCCGGCAGTAGTTAATTTCAAAGGGAAATACTATATGTTCGTGACACGCTCCCATGGCTACTGGGTATCGGAAGACATGGGATCATGGCGGTTTATCCGTCCGGTCAGCTGGTATTTCAGCGGCTCCAACGCACCTGCCGCAGCAGTCAGAGACGGCAAGGTGCTGGTCTACGGCGATCCCTCCGGCAGGGGGCCGATCATCGAAACGGACAACCCCGAACTGGGCGACTGGAAGACCAACTTCGCAGTATTGAATCCTCCGGGCGGCATCCAGGATCCCAATATCTTTGTCGATACCGACGGGCGGGTCTACCTCTATGAGGAGTCTTCCAACAAATGGCCAATCAGGGGTGTGGAACTGGATCCCGACAACTACTATATCCCCAAAGGGGAACAAGTGGACCTGTTCAACCTCCATCCCGACAACCACGGATGGGAACGCTTCGGGCAGGACCATCGCTCCGATGTGGCGCCCTTTATCGAAGGGCCCTGGATGGTAAAGCACGACAGCACATACTACCTGATGTATGGTGCCCCCGGCACGCAGTGGAACGTCTATGCCGACGGGGTGTACACCTCGGACAATCCCCTGGGCCCGTTCACTTACGCCCCTTACAACCCTGTAGCATACAAGCCGGGTGGCTTCCTCAACGGCGCAGGGCACGGCAGCGCGGTAATGGACAATAACGGGAACCACTGGCATTTCTCTACCATGGCCATCTCGGTGAATTTCAAATTCGAACGCAGGATAGGCATGTATCCCGCCGGTTTCGAGGAGAACGGCCAGATGTATGTCAACACCGCCTATGGCGATTACCCGCACTACCTCCCCGATGTGGAGGTAGAAGACCACAAGCACCGCTTCACCGGCTGGATGCTGCTGTCAAAGGACAAACCGGTAAAAACCAACTCCGTGCTGACGGGCGTAGAACGCAATGTAGCGGATGAACATGAGAAAGGGTATATGCTCGAACAGGAAGAGGCCGATTACGATATATCCATGATCAACGATGAAAATATACGCACACTCTGGGTGGCCGAAAGCAACAGCGACTCCATCTGGTTTGAGATGGACTTGGGGCGCAGCATGACCATCAACGCCTTTCAACTGAATTACCAGGATTTCAACGCCAATATATTCGGGAAGCCCGATACGCTCCGGCAGCAGTTCGTAATTGAACTGTCGGTAGACGGCAAAGAGTGGCAAACCGTGGTGGATTTCTCCGAAAACCAGGAAGACCGTCCCCATGCCTACATCGAGTTAGCAGAAGCGGTGCAGGGCCGGTTCGTCCGGTTTAAGAATGTTTATTTCCCCAACCGTTATCTGGCCATAGGCGAATTCAGGGTATTCGGCAATGGTAACGGACCCAGGCCCGCCATCCCGGAATCATTCACCGTAAAACGACAATCCGACCAGCGCAATGCCGATATCCGCTGGGATGCCGTGGACGGCGCCATGGGATACGTGCTCTACTGGGGAATTGAAAAGGATAAACTCAACAACTCGGTGATGATATACAACGACGATAGCTATGAGTTGAGGGCACTGACCAGGGGACAGGAATACTATTTCGCGATTGAAGCGTTCAACGAGAACGGTATATCGCCCCTCTCTGGGACGACCCGGGTGAGATAAAGCGCTTATCCGTACAAAAAATCAACAGGCCGGAAGAAAAAAAGCACAAACGTCGCTTCTTTTCAGTTATTTTTTGCATCTTTGAGCCATTAAAACAACTGCAACAGCAACCCTGCGCGGCAGTTGTGTTATTCATTCGCTTACGACATGAGTTTAATTGGTTATTTCGATATCAGAAAAGAACTGGAGGATTTTGACGCGATCCACACTGAAATTGAGAAAGGGATCGTCTTTAAAGGTACCAACCTGTTGATTTTGATGTGCGCCATCCTGGTGGCATCAGTGGGGTTGAACATGAACTCGACGGCCGTCATCATCGGCGCCATGCTTATCTCCCCCCTGATGGGGCCTATCAACGGGATGGGTTACAGCATCGCGACATACGACTGGCGTCTGTTCCGACGATCGTTGAAGAACTTCTCCTTCGCCGCCGGGGTCAGCCTGTTCACCTCAACACTCTACTTCCTCATTACACCCGTCAATACGGCCCATTCCGAACTGCTGGCGCGTACCAGCCCTACCATCTACGATGTTTTCATCGCCTCTTTCGGAGGACTGGCGGGCATCCTGGCGATCAGCAGCCGGTTGAAAGGGAATGTGATCCCGGGAGTGGCCATCGCCACCGCCCTCATGCCTCCCCTATGCACTGCCGGATACGGGCTTGCTACCCTGCAATTCAACTTTTTCTTCGGCGCCCTCTATCTCTTCACCATCAATTCGGTATTTATCGCGGTAGCGGCACTGTTTGTCTGCCAGATCCTCAAATTCCCCATCAGCAGCTTCATCGACCCAAGCCACCGCAAAAGGGTGAACAGCATCATCACCACCATACTGCTCATCACCATTATCCCCAGCATTATCCTCGGTTACAACTTAGTACAGAAAGAACGTTTCACCGAGAACACCAACCGCTATCTGCAGAATATCTCAGTACTCAACAGCAGTTACCTGATCGAAGCCAAAGTCGATGAGAACCTGCAGACCATTTCATTGCTTTATTCCGGCTATGGCCCCTCCGAAGAAGAGTTGGTACAATTAAAAGACAAGGCGCTTATCTTTCAACTGGATACCTCAAAGATCAATATTATCAAAGGGGCAGACGCCGAAATCCTGCTGCAAAGCACCAGCCGCTACCTGACAGAAGCACAGGAACTGGAGAACAGGCTGAACATCACCACTACCTTGCTGCAACAAACCCAGCTGAAACTGGACAGCATCCACAATATCCCCGCCATGGGAGAGAATCTGTTAAAGGAAATCAAACAGATTTATCCGCAAATAGAGAGCTGTTCGTATGCCGAGTCGATCGTCTTTGCCGATACCACCCGCTCGCAGCGGCTGCCGGTTGTCATCTTCACTTCCGCCACAGTGATCGGGCAGAATGAACAAAACAAGATATCAGAATGGATACAGGTACGCCTCAATAACAAAGCTGCCAAAACCTACTTTTTCTTCTGAGACGGGTACGGGAACCGCTCTCATTCATACAAGCACGTTTTCGATAAGCAATCCGGGGATACTCCCATTTCCGGTCCTGCCTGCTCATTAAGGCACATCAAGGCGTATAATAGAGCGGCGCTTCGGGTCCTAACGGGAGTCCGAGGAGGATCCACACGATCATCATCAATGCCCATACGACAAAGAAGGCGATCGAATAAGGCATCATCGAAGCCATAAGGGTTCCCACCCCCGCCTTCGGGTCGTACTTCTGATAGTAGACGATGATCAGGGCAAAGAAACTCATCATGGGTGAAATGATGTTTGTCACGCTATCACCGATACGGTATACCACCTGCGATAACTCGGGCGAGTAGCCCAGCAGCATGAAAATGGGAATGAACACAGGCCCCATGATCGCCCATTTTGCCGAGGCGCTGCCCATAAACATATTGATAAAAGCGGAGAAGAGGATAAACAAGAGTACCAACGGTATCAATCCTATATTGATACTTTGCAGCCACGAGGCGCCGTTCACCGCAAGCAGCAATCCCAGGTTACTCCACCGGAACCACGCCACAAACTGGGCGGCAAAGAATACCAATACCAGAAAAGAGGTCAGCCCCCTGAAACTGTCGTTCATCCCCGAGATCACATCCCCATGTTTTTTGAAAGTCCCCACCGTATATCCATATACGATCCCGCACGTTCCCGCCACTAAGAGCAACACGGCAATAAACCCCCTCAGCAGGGGAGTATGAAGGATGGTATTGTCGTCCCCGCGGAAGAAACCGTTTTCGGGGATCAATCCCGCCAGGAAGACCGCACACCATGCCAGAAACAGGATCAGTGCACGGATCAATCCCTTTTTCTCAACAGAAGATAATTGCCCGACCTCTTCACGCGGCACATTGCCGTGATAAGTCCCCAGCCGTGGCTCGATCCATACCCTCGACACCCAGGTGGCGGTCAGGGAGATCACGATAGTGGAGACCGCCATGAAATAGTAATTGGCCGTGGGCATCACATAATAATCGGGGTCGATAATATGTGCCGCCTCCGTTGAAAGCCCGGCCAGCAACGGATCGATGGTACCGATAAAGATATTGGCGCTGAAACCGCCGCTCACACCGGCAAAAGCGGCCGAGATACCGGCAATAGGATGCCTGCCCAATGCGTGAAAAATTACCCCTCCCAACGGAATAATCAGCAGATAACCGATATCGGATGCCACATTGGAAAGGATAGCGGTGAATACGACCATAAATGTGATCATTTTAGGAGGCGCTTTTATCAACAGGGCGTTGATCGCGGCTTTTATCAGTCCGCTGCTCTCGGCAATCCCGATCCCCAGCATCGCCACCATCACGATCCCCAACGGTGCAAAGCCGGTATAACTATCCACCATTTCAAGCAGGATACGGTGAATACCATCACGGGAGAGTAGGTTCACTATTTCCACCTGTTCTCCTGTAGCAGGATGAATACCATGCCAGTGGAAATAACTGCCAATTGCTGACAAAACTAATGTGATCACACCAAATATACCGAAAAGGGCTGCGGGATGGGGCAAAGCATTCCCTGCCTTTTCGACAAAAGCAAAAAATCGGCCACCTGCATTGCGGGAAGGTCTAAGTTGCATATTATAATCAGGTTATTTAACAAATCCGCAGAGTCTCCGGTAGGACCGGAGCGGATTGTTTTCAGCACTTTTTACATTTCTATGAGGCAAAGATAATTAAAAAAGTGGAATTTCAAAATTGAAATCTACACATATCTACCCCCGAAAGAAGTTCACACCGAGGTGAATGAGTGGATGGGTAGAGAAAATAACCACCGCGAAAATTCTGTCTAAATATATTGAACTTTTATTGGATAAGAAATACTTCACAGTGTCGGAAATGATAGAAGCTGTTATACAGGAAAATTCTATTTTTCTCGAAGAAGGAAACAGCTTGTCTTACGTTGAACGATCGGTAATCACTTTTTCCTAAAATCTCTCGGTTTAGCATCCTTATCAGAATTTTTTTTACCGGAGAACGGCTTATCGGATTTAAAAGATTTAGCTCCCGGTTTGTCAGAGCGACCTCCTCTTCCGTCTTCGCGAGAGAAACGTTCCCGTGACTTAAAAGGCTTATCCGATCTGGAAGACTTGTCCCGTTCCCTGTCTTCACTACTTCTTTTAGGACGATATGCATCCCTTGGTTTTTCCTCACCGGTGGTCTCCTTTGCTCGCTGTGAACGGCGGTATCCCTCTCTGGAATTCCTTTCGGAATACGTGTCATAGCCGGCAGATTTTCCTCTGCCGCGGGACACTTCTTTTGAGGGACGATCATCACGTTTGCCGGAAAAGATCTCGTATTCGCGCATCTCACACTCCAGCGCGCCGTTATAGAGGAAAAACCGCCTGGAGTGCCTGAGCCCAATGGCATCGAACGACTCTTTCCGGTAACTCAATACATAAGCACGGTATCCCGGAAAGACATGTTTCAACCGCTCTCCGATCATCGAATAGAGTTCATCCAGGTCCTCTACTTTAAGACGTTCCCCGTAAGGAGGATTTGTCATCAGAATACCTTCGGGTGCAGGCGCTTCGGTGAATTGCCGGAACGGTTTTACCTCCAGATCAATATATTTTTTCAATCCCGCATTCTTGATATTCTTCTCAGCCATAGCAATGGCTTTGGGTGATACATCGAAACCCATGATGCGGTGGTTGAACTCACGCGCTTCCGACTCATCGTTATAGATAGTGCTGAAAAGTTCACTGTCGAAATCTTTCCATTTTTCAAAAGCGAAATGAGGCCGGTGGATACCCGGAGGAATACCCAGTGCAATCATGGCCGCTTCGATCAGTAACGTTCCCGAACCACACATGGGATCGATAAAGTCACACTCCCCTCTCCAGCCCGATTTCAGGATCATGCCGGCCGCCAGTACCTCGTTCAGCGGAGCGTCTCCCTGCGCTACCCGGTAACCGCGCTTATGGAGCGACTCTCCGGAACTATCGAGCGACAGGGTACATTTGTTATGCGCCACATGGATATGCAACACGATATCGGGATTAGACACGCTTACCGAAGGACGTTTTTCATACTTCTCATTGAACCAGTCGGCAATAGCATCCTTTACCCTGTATGCCACAAATTTGGAATGAGTGAAAATATGTGAGAAGACTACGGCATCGATGGAGAACGTAGTATCCAACGAGAGGTAATCATCCCAGTTGAATTGTTTCACCGCTTCATATACCTCATCGGCACTCTCCGCTTTAAAGGTATAAAAAGGTTTCAGAATCCGCAGCGCCGTACGGCAATGCACATTCACCTTATACATCAGCGCCTTGTCGCCCGTGAACGACACCATCCGGGTACCCAACTCCACATTGTCCGCACCCAGTGCGATCAGCTCTTCCGCCAGCACATCTTCCAACTCCGCCAGTGTTTTGGCGATCATCGGAAAATGTTCATTATGACCGGCCGTATCTTCACTGTGAGAAAGCTCCGACCGGGTAGCTTTCGGTTCATTCACTTTACGAAAGCCTTCGTTTTCAATCATCCGTTCTCTTTTTAATATGAGCACAAAGATAACATCCATAAAACGATTTTACCTCATCACCGTTGAATAAAATCGATATTTATTGATAGGAAGGAATATATATGATTTCCGGATAGGATGGACGATGGGGGTTGAATATCCCTAAATAATGGGATTTTTTCTACTTCAAAATCATATGTTTTTGGGATTGTCTCCTTTTATCTTTTCCTATTCCTTTGTAGATTGAAGGAGGGAGCAAGGTCATTTATTACCGGTATACTCCCCGTAATGTATACAAATTTTAAAAGTCATACGCATATGGATACACAATCATTAATCGCTATAAAGACGTTATTTTTCTTTCTCGGTTTTCTCTTTATTGTTAATTTAAGTGTTTTTGCACAACAAAACAGCACTTTTAAAGGCAAAGTTTATGATAATAACAACCGGATATTGGTTGGCGCTACTGTTTTTATCGAGCAGTTAGGCATAGGTGATGATACCGACGGGGACGGAAACTTCGAAATAGACCGTGTACCTGCCGGACAATATAAAGTGGTGGTGAGCTATGTGGGATTCAAGTCGATTGAACGGGAAATAGAATTTGAGGAAGGAATGACGAAAGAGATCAATTTCCGGTTACAGCCCGATAGAAATATATTATCGGAAATAGAAGTATTCGGAGCACGTCGCGAAAGACCCGAAAAAATGGATGCGCTTACCCGTATCCCGCTTCGGCTGGATGAGCAGGTACAAAGTATTTCGGTAATCTCCCACAAAATGATTACCGAACAAGGTGCACTCACATTGAACGATGCGGTACACAATGCGCCCGGTCTGACAACATTCGCCACTTACGGAAATACATCCGAAAGTCTGACATCAAGAGGTTACCGTGGTATTCCGGTGGTAAAGAACGGCGTAAGAATTCACTCCGATTTCAGGGGACAAGGCTTTCTAACCGACTGGAAATGGATTACCTGCACGATTCCCGTACTCCCGACCAGGGAACTGTGAACCTGAGCGCCGACAGCGTGAATAATATTTACGAAATGCCTCATGACAAATTCCTCGGGTTTTCTACCGATCGCCAGATAAGCAATGCCTTATCGTATATGGCACATGCTACCCGTGACCTCGGAGACGGATACAGCGTAAGAGTGGCTTATGCCGGATCCGGTCTGGATATAAAATCCGTCAGGGCACATGTGTCCCAATTGGGAAATGCAACTTCTACCGGAGATTATAATTTGCGTTCAAGAAGATATAGCGGCAGCTAGAGAAACGATAAAAACGGGGTTCTTCAGATTGATTTTATGGGAAAAGATATTCAGACTGGATCAATCAGGCATACATTCAATGTAGGATTTGACTATCGGTGGTTTGATGCGGAAACCATTGGTACTAATTCCATGCTAGTGGATACCATTGATGTGCTGGCCGGGATCCCTAATACAGCTCCTTCGGTGACATTAACCGACGGGACACCGGCTACGACACGGGAATATGCTTACGGATTACTATTCCAGGAAGTAATTACGTTCAACCAATATCTGAAAGCTTTGCTCGGATTGCGTTACAGCCAGGTAAGCGGGATCAGCGACAATACCATTTCCTCAACCGGCGGAGACGTATGGGACCCGCTTTTCGGCGTGATCATTACGCCGTTTAAAGACTTTAATCTTTTCGCTTCTTATACGACGACCACTTCTTTGCGGGGAGCAGCAAATCTACTACTGGAGGATAGACAAACACCGGTAGGTCCTGCACGTGAAAAGCAGTTTGAAGCCGGTTTTAAAAGCGAATGGTTCGACAATAGGCTACGTTTCAATGCAACCTGGTTCCTGATCCGTAACAACAATCTTACATACGAGGCGTTAGATGAAAACGGTAACGGAACCGGGTATTATATCAAAGCCGGTAACCTTACAAGAGAGGGCATTGAATTGGACTTAACCGGAAGGTTACTTGAAAATATGGACGTTGTGTTCGGATACTCATATCTGGATGCCGCTTATCGTGACAGTCCCTATTACCACGAAGGTTCTTCGCCAATGAATGCAACCAGGCATACCGCTAACGGTTGGCTGAACTATTCGGTCCTCTCGGGAGGCTTACGGAACCTGTCGTTCGGAGTAGGTGTATATTATGTGGGTGAGCGTCCGCTCGCGGAATATACCTATACAGTCGTACCCGGACATGACGTACAGCCCAATACCCCTCCTTTTATGGCCGATCCTTATACTACTGTCAATGCTCATGTAAGTTACCGGTATAAAAACTATCACATAAGAGCATTCTTTAACAATATCTTCGACTCGACCGGTTATACGGCATATTATCGCGGTGGTTATTTGAATCCGACAGATCCGAGAAACTTTGCCGTCGCATTAAATTATACATTTTAGCTTCTTCCCCTATATCTTTGCAGTAACACCAACAAAAGTTCTCTCTTCTTTTGGAAGAGAGAACTTTTTCGTTGTAACCGAATAGATTTCTTTATGATAAGACACTTTTCCTTACCCAAAACAATATTGATATTCACCTTTGTTCTATAATTTCACCTTGGTCTTTGCCGGCTTACTTTCATTATGAAAAGCATCCAATGCGGTTACTACATAAGTGTAGCGGCTTTCACCACCCTCATAAGGCAATACGAAGAAATTGTCAGGCGTGATTTTTACAATATTCTCTGCCCGGTTGATATCCACTTTTTCTCCCCGACGGAAGCGATAAACAACAAACCGTTGTGCCGATTCAGGATTCAACGGCTCTTTTTTAGCTTCCCATGTAAGGAAGTGCATATCTTCGGTATAGACATCTGTCAGTTTCTTCACGGCTGCAGGACGCCCCTTGTGCAGATGGGAATAAGCCGGGATCAATGTTTTGGATCGATGCAGATCGGTTCTCATTATATCAGCTACACCTGCAAAATTATCGAGTATCTGATATCCATACCAGTAACAATTTCCATGTACAAAAGACATTTCGCGAGACTGACGGATTTTCACCCCCAGCTCATTCTTATCGATACTTCGTTTCAGATCCTGTCCGATATAGAGGTGCTGTTCAAAATTATTGGCATTCCACCAGTGTAACAGGGTGGTGTAATCGGCTGCACTATGGCCGATCTCCCAGTAAAGTTGCGGCAGGTTGTAATCTATCCATCCTTTCTCCACCCACAGTTTGATATCGGCATACAAGTCATCGTAATTCTGTAAACCATTGGTATCGCTGCCATTGGGGTCGTTCCGCTTATTCCGGTAAATCCCGAAGGGGCTGATACCAAAACGAACCCACGGCTTGGTACCGGCAATGGTCAGTTTTATCTGCTGAATAAGCAGATTTACGTTGTTACGGCGCCAGTCGCTACGCTGAGAAGGAGAAAAACCCTGAGAAGCTGCGTACATTCTGAAACTGTTGTCGTCGGGGAAAGAGGTTCCCGCGATGGGATAGGGATAAAAATAGTCATCCATATGGATGGCATCCACATCGTAGCGGGTAACAATATCACGTACTACTTCACATATAAATCCCCGGTTTTCGGGTAGTCCCGGGTCAAAAAACAACTGGTTTCCGTACTGCACAAAACGCTCCGGATGTTTCCAGTAAATATGGTCTTTTGCAAGGGTATTATTGATATTGGTTTTCACCCGATAGGGATTCAGCCAGGCGTGAAGCTCCATTCCCCGTTTATGGCACTCCTCGATAATAAAAGCCAGGGGATCGAAGGTAGGATCGTCAGGCGTCTTTCCCTGTTCTCCGGTCAGGAACCGGCTCCACGGCTCCAACTCCGACCGGTAGAATGCGTCGGCTTCGGGACGGATCTGGAATATCACCGCATTGACACCTGCTTCATCGAATTTACGCACCATATCAGAGATATAATGCTTCATGGCAGCACTGTTCATCTGGCTGTAACGTGATTGCCCTACGGTCTGTACCCATGCACCACGGAACTCTCGTTTAGGAGCTGCGTCGGGAGTACGCGTCAGGGATTGCTTGGTAGTACCGCAAGCGGTGATCAGCACTACAATAAGCAAAAGAAAACTAAATCTAATAAAGTGAATCATCTTATTAATTACCAATTACTAATTTCCAATTTATTTTGAATTGCAAATCGACGGAGTCAAATCTGAAATCTTGAATCTTGAATTTTGAATCTGAAATCTGAAATCCTAAGGAATAAAAATATGGTCTTCCGTCTCCAGCAACTGATCCGCCAGGTGCTGTTTGGGATAGACTACAATACGGTTGTGATGCGGGAAGCGATTCTCCAACCGTGTAGGCAGACTCTCTAAAACCGGGATATGAGAAATATACCCTACATGGGCGGAAACCAGAATAATCAGATCATCTTTTTTGATCAGATCTCCACAGGACAACGGATTACTCCAATCCACAAACGGTTGAAAAATAAAGTTTCCCGATTTCTTCTGTCCGGAAATAATCTTCTGGGTTTCAGGGTGTCCCAGATGCAACACGGGGATCGACAACTCGGAGGATAGCTTCGACACCTTACTTACCCACAATCCGAAACCATCTTCTTTTTCAGCCAGTGGCGGCGAGACAACGACAATCCGTTTATTCAAAATAAGGTTTCGCTCCACATGGCAGACAAACAGGTTCTTATCCATATTCTTGATAATCAGGTCGACCTTCTCTCCCAGCAGTTTATCCCATAACCCGGCCTTGCCCGGCCATCCCAGGATAACAATGTCCGACATCGTCTCACGTGCCGTCCTCACAATACCATCCGCCGGATTGTGGTCGATAGTAGTGATAATATCTATGTTCACTTCTGCTGCTGTAGCTCTCGAGACAAATCCCTGTAACTGTTTCCTGAAGCTCACTATATTCTTTTCCGCCTCCTGGTTATTAGGCACTACCCCCAGGAGGGAGACGGGATTCACCGATTTTTTATCTTTCAGCAACAATGCCAGTTCCACATGCTGACCGATATTGGTAGGGTTAGCGATAGGTACCAGTATTTTCTCCTGGGCAAACACGCCCATGGAAGAGGGGATAAGGGGCTCATTCTCTTCACTGATCGCGATCTTTTTGGCCGCTCTTTGTGTGAAGACCGAGGCTATAATACAAGTGAGCAGGATCAGTATAATAGTACCGTTTAAAATATATTCATCCAGCAGATCCGCTCTGTAGCCCACAAGAATGATGGCCAGCGTAGCCGCCGCATGTGAACTGCTCAGTCCGAAAATAAGGTTTCTCTGGGTATTTGAGTAGCGGAATGTCTTCTGCGTCGCCCACGCCGCCAGCCATTTCCCTACGAGCGCCATCAGGGTGAGCGTTAACGCTACGATAAGGGTACGCGGTCCGTTCAGCACCACGGAGATATCGACCAGCATCCCGACCGAGATCAGGAAAATGGGGATAAATAGCGCATTCCCGAAGAACTCGATCCGGTTCATCAATGCCGAGGAATGAGGGATCAACCTGTTCAGCGCCAATCCCGCGGCAAATGCCCCGATAATGGGTTCAATTCCTCCCAGTTCCACCAGAAAACCGGCAGAAAACACCACGAACAAAACAAAAATAAAGGTAGAATATTTCTCCGGTGTGGCTCTCTTAAAAAACCATTTGGCAATGCGAGGCACTATCAGGAAGATAATCAATGAGAAGAGCAGTAGCGAGAGCAGCAATTTTATGAGGAAACCGGCATCCAGTCCCCCGTTGCTGTTGGACAAAACCAACGCGAGAATAATCAGCACGGCCGTATCGGTAAGGATGGTACCTCCCACCGTAATCGCGACTGCCTGATTACGGGCAATTCCCATACGGCTCACAATGGGATAAGCCACCAGGGTATGGGTGGAAAACATGCTTGCTGTAAGAAAACTGGCATCCGCACTGTAACCGAGCAGGTAATGACAAACAGGATAACCGACAAGCAGCGGGATAACAAAAGTATAAAATCCAAAAGCGAGGCTTCTGTTCTTATGCAGTATAAACTCTCCCAAATCAAGTTCCAGCCCCACTATAAACATAATATACAACAGTCCTATGGTAGAGAACATCTCCACACCGGCGTGGGTATTGTCTATCCAGTTAAGCCCGTGTGGGCCGATGATCACCCCTGCCACGATCAACCCGATGATACCCGGTACATTGATCCGTTTGAGGAGAACGGGAACCAGAAGGACTATTGATAAAAGCAACGCGAATATCAATACCGGATTGGAAAACGGTAAAGTAAACTCATGTTGTATTTCTGAAAGAAAAGCATCCATAGGGTAACTCCTGAGGTTTGGGAAACAGATTTCGGAAAAAAATTTTCATATGCACTGACAAAAATAATTATTTTTTTTGACTTATCGGGTCACTGATTTCCTTTTATCTCCAATGATCTTTATCGTCAGGAACCGGTAAATATAACGTAATCCGTTGATAGATGCACATTGTTTTTGGAGATAAAATCGTTACCTTTGCAGGTTACCATATTCCAATTATGAATAATTCAAATCAGATCGAAATAAAGGGTGCACGCGTCAACAACCTCAAAAATATCGACGTAAGCATCCCCCGCAATACATTTACGGTTATCACCGGGCTTTCCGGTTCAGGAAAATCATCGCTGGCTTTCGACACGTTGTATGCCGAAGGGCAACGGCGTTATGTAGAGAGCCTTTCAGCTTATGCACGGCAGTTCCTTGGACGCATGAACAAGCCGGAATGTGACTATATACACGGCATTCCTCCCGCCATCGCCATCGAACAAAAGACCACTTCACGCAATCCGCGTTCCACGGTAGGTACTTCTACTGAAATTTATGAATACCTGCGGTTGTTATATGCCCGCATCGGCAAAACCATCTCTCCCGTTTCAGGCATAGAGGTAAAACGCCATTACGTACACGATGTGGTGGCTAAAATGCAGGAATATCGCGAGGGAACACGTATGGCAGTGCTGTCTCATATCCAGTTGCGGAACGGGCGTAATCTGCGCAACCAGTTGGAGATACTGCTGAAAGAGGGTTTTACCCGAGTAGATGTAGGAGAACAGTTTTACCGTATTGATGAACTGCTGGAACAGAATAAATTACCGTCGGAGAACGAGGTGTTGCTGGTAATCGACCGCCTCTCCTGCTCCTCCGACAAGGCAACAGTGAACCGGTTGTCCGACTCGGTGGAGACTGCTTTTCTGGAAGGTAACGGTGAATGTATTGTCCGTTTCTGGAGTGAGAACGGGATTGAGTCGTTTACCTTTTCCAATCGTTTTGAGGCGGACGGTATCACTTTCGAAGAACCCACCGAAATGATGTTCAACTTCAACAGTCCTGCCGGTGCTTGTCCCAAGTGCGAAGGGTTTGGAAAGGTAGTAGGTATTGATGAGAATTTAGTAATCCCCGACAAGAGCCTTTCGGTACAGGAGGAGTGCGTACAGTGCTGGAGAGGGGAAAAGATGAGCGAATGGCGGCAGGAATTCGTACACAATGCCTATAAAGTCGATTTCCCTATCCACCGCGCCTATTACGATCTGACAGATGCCGAAAAAGATATCCTCTGGAACGGTCGCCACGACCTCGGCATTTATGGCATCAATGATTTTTTCGGGATGCTTGAGAGAAACCTTTACAAGATACAGTACCGCGTCATGCTGGCACGCTACCGTGGTAAGACCGGTTGTCCTTTGTGCAAAGGTTCGCGACTCAAGAAAGAAGCATCTTACGTAAAGGTAGGCGGAAAAGCGATCACAGAACTGGTAGTAATACCGGTCACAGAACTAAAGGAGTTTTTCGATCAACTCACATTAAACGAAACCGATGCTGCCATCGCGGAACGGCTCCTCACAGAGATCAGGAACCGGGTACAGTTCCTTTTAGACGTCGGCCTCGGCTATCTTACGCTCAATAGGCTTTCAAATACTCTTTCGGGTGGTGAAAGCCAGCGTATCAACCTGGTATCGTCGCTGGGCAGCAGTTTAGTGGGATCACTCTATATCCTCGATGAGCCGAGTATAGGACTCCATTCACGTGACACCTATCTGCTGATCGGTGTACTGCGTGAATTGCAACAGATGGGGAATACGGTTGTGGTAGTGGAACACGATGAAGAAATCATCCGTGCAGCGGATTATATCATCGACATAGGTCCCAAGGCGGGTCGACTGGGAGGCGAGGTGATCTATCAGGGTAATGTGGCCGAACTGCAGGAAAAAAGCGACAGCTACACTGTTAAATATCTTACGGGCGAAGAGCAGATCGAAATACCGAAGATTCGCCGTAAGTGGAATAACTATATAGAAGTGAAAGGGGCACGGCAGAACAACCTGAAAAATATCGACGTGAAATTCCCGCTGAACGTGATGACTGTAGTGACGGGCGTCAGCGGTTCAGGTAAATCATCACTTGTGAACGATGTACTTTTCAACGCACTGCAACATCATTATAAAGGTACTGCACTGGAACATGCCGAGTTCAACAGCATCGGAGGCGATCTCAACCTGATGAAAGGAGTGGAATATGTAGACCAGAATCCCATCGGGAAGTCGTCACGTTCCAACCCGGTCACCTATCTCAAGGCATTCGACGAGATCCGGAAACTCTTTGCTGCACAACCATTAGCGAAACAGATGGGTTTCTCGCCAGCCTATTTTTCATTCAATGTGGAAGGAGGACGCTGTAGTGAATGTAAAGGCGAAGGGACCATTACCGTTGAGATGCAGTTTATGGCTGATATCCGGCTGGAATGCGAATCGTGCCATGGTAAGCGGTTTTCTGACGAAGTACTGGAAATAGAATATAAGGGAGCGACTATTCACGATATATTGGAGATGACGGTCAACCAGGCGATCGACTTTTTCGGGCAACAGAAAGGAACAACGGAGAAGAAAATCGTGAAGAAAATGCAACCGTTACAAGATGTGGGACTGGGGTATATCAAACTGGGACAGTCCTCCTCCACCCTTTCCGGCGGTGAAAACCAACGTGTGAAACTGGCCTACTACCTGGGGGAGGAAAAGGCGCAACCAACTGTTTTTATTTTCGACGAACCGACTACCGGCCTCCATTTTCATGATATCAAAACATTACTACAGGCATTTAACGCTTTGATAGAACGGGGACATACCGTAATCATTATCGAGCACAATATGGAAATCATCAAATGTGCCGACCATATTATCGATATCGGGCCGGAAGGAGGTAAAGCCGGCGGACAGGTAGTATGTGAGGGCACCCCGGAGCAGATTGTAAAATGTAAAGAGTCACATACCGGCCGTTTCCTAAAAGAGAAGTTATAATAGTTAATTATTTGGTTATTAAACCAGAACCACTTATATTTGCTGGCACTTACTTTTGTTGATTTATGCCAACCATAAGCGAATTTTTTGGGATTGCAATACGGATCATGTACTTAGACCATAACCCTCCCCATTTCCATGCATACTATGGCGAACAGAAAGTGATTATAGAAATTGAAAGCGGAATTGTCAAGGGGTATATGTCTGCAAGGGCGCTTCGTTTAATTTTTGAATGGATGGAATTACATCGTAAAGAATTAAAAGAAGCCTGGAATAAAGCAAAAAATGGAGAAAGACCTTCCAAAATTGAACCATTACAATGAATACCAAAATGTTTACTGAAATTATAACTGCTGAATATTTAGAAGAATATAAATTACATGTTGTTTTTAATAATGGGAAACAAATGATTGTAGATTTTTATGACCTCTTATTTAAACACAATTATCCTGTCTTTCTGCCATTACGTGATATGGAATGTTTTCGCAATTTTAAAATAACAGATACAATAGAATGGGAAAATGGCTCTATCGACATTGCTCCCGAAACTGTATATGAAATGGGGAAACCATTAGAGAACGATATTGTAGCTGAGCCCTGATTTTCGGATCAATCTGAGGCGACTTGGGCTTATAATATATTTCTCAGAATCCAATAAGCGATTATTACGACCAGGACTATAATAGCGGACCACCTGCCGAAGAAGAATTTCTCAATTCGGGGATGGCGCTTCTTTCCACCGAAATACTCCAGATAAATACCTACAAAGATATAAGGCAGCGCCAGCAACATAAAGGCATTATATCTCAATGCGGCGCCAATATTAAGATGCAACAGGCTGTGAATGGCTCTTTGAGAACCACATCCCGGGCATTCATGACCGGTGACGAGTAGAAATGGACACTGCGGGAAAAGAGGTTGTGTCTCCGGATCAAATGTGTAAAAGATATAAAGCGCTATCGCAACCAGAAGTATTGCAATAGCGCCTATTCCTATTTTTACACTTTTATGCACAGTAATACCTAAAAATTATAACCGCTTGCATTGTTCTCGATTATATTCTCCATATATTCCGGCAAATTACCCGTAATAGTCATGACCATCCAGAAGATCACATACAACAATGCAGCACCAATAGCTATAAGGGTCCACATCTTTGCTTTTTGGGCTGACCGCTCCGCTTCTTGATATCTCCCACTGAAGTAAAGCGAATCAACTCTTGCTGCATAGATGATCCCCACGATTCCAAGGGGAAAAGGAATACAGCACAGTATAGTAACCACAATCGACTGCCAAAGCCAGTTGCTTGGCTTTAACGGAGGGATGTCATCCACTGGCGGCTCTTGCGACGGCGGAGGAGGTGGTGTCGAAGCGTGGTTTTCACCATAAGGGTAAACCCGTTCGTCAGGGTTGTTTTGATATTCCATTATTTATATGATTAAGTATCCAGCAAATCACTCATTCCAGCAAGTCCCGAAAGGGAACCGATAAATACAACAAACAATATGATAGCTATTATGATAAGTGCGATCCAACCAATGGCGATCCACATGGCAATCTTAGTCCATTTTGCCGCAGAACGGGAAGATTCCAGCGAAGCAGCGTAATCACCCCTGTTATAAAAAGATTCTACTTGCGCAGCATACACGATACCGATAATTCCAAGGAGGCTTAGAATACTACTGCAAAGCATAAACGGGAGGATGGTGACCAGGATCGACTCCACCAACCATGTCCTGGGCATTGGCTGAATTTGCTGTGTTTCGGTAGATTCTCCGGGCCGGTCATACCGGACAGTGGGCTGGCCCTCACCTGCCAGAGGCTTCTTGTACGCGTCGGAAAACAGGAAGTATAACTCTTCCGTCTCTTCTGCCCGTTTCCACTGCTCCATGCCTTGTGTCCACACAAGTGTATCGCGTTTTATCCCTTCTTGTCTCAATTCTTCGGGCGAAAAGGTTCCTTTTTGCTTTCCTTCAGCGTCAATATAAAAATAGCGGTTCATAGGTCTTTATTTTACTGGTAATCTGGTGGTGTAATTTGCAATGAACGGATGGTACGTCCGTTTTCGTCATTGTAAACATATTCAATGACCACATTGTTCTCCTTGAAAATACGGAGATCAGGGTTCGAAAAGAATTCCTTTTCGATATTTTCCTTTAATGATTGCAATCCGTTTTCTACCAATGAATCGGGATTCGGTGTATTCAATACCGTATATTGATATCGGAACTTATTATCAGATGTCACGGAAGCTCCTTCAAACCGGGTATACTGGTCAAGCATTATCGGCACCGACTCATTGAGATTGGTTGCCATCTCTTGTAGTTTCTTGTTGAGTGCTCTTTCATTTGAAGTACACTGCAAAAGCCACAAAGGAAGGGAAACAATAGAAAGGATGACAATTAATTTTCGCATATCCTAATTTTATGTTACAAAACTGAACCACTATGGATTGGAAATCCATAGGTTAGTTTTCGACTATAAGTCG